>NZ_LGYX01000024.1:0-128998 GCF_001264395.1 Pantoea sp. CFSAN033090
GGATGAGGTGCGTAATCGCGTGGGCCGGGCATGCCATGGATGGCGACTGTTGCGACTTTCCGATCGGGTCGTGTTTCCTAAGCCAGCACTATCTGACAGCCATCCAGCGCAGACTTTAACAACCAAACTCCTTTAAGCCTGTACCCCTCATCCCATCCTCACCTGCTGATCCATTTCCGTCAGCCGCTGCTGCAAAAACTGCAGAAACAGCGTCAGCGCCGCATTCCGCTGGCGGCCGGACACCGTCTGAAGCTGCAACGTTCGCTGACTCAGCTGATCCACCCCCATCGAACGCAACACCAGATTTTGCGTGTCGCGCTCAAACAACAGGGTAAACGCACTGCAAATGGTTACTGCCTGTGGGGTATGCAGCAAAAAGTGGTAGAGCGTAGCGAAATAGTCGCAGGTCAGCACCGGCTCGACCACGCAGTCATTCATCTGACAGGAGAGGTCAAACAACTGCCGCACGGTAGTATGCTGACCTGGCAACGCCAGCGGCCAGCCATGCAGATCGGCCAGCGTCACCTGACGCGACGCAGCGGATGCGACAGATGCATCGCCAGTAACACCGGCGCTGGCCACGAGCCGAGCACCTCAACGCTGCGCTCCGGTTGCAGACTGAACTGCAGCGCAACATCGCATTCCCCAGCCCTGACGCATGCCGCCACGCCCTGCGAGTGCGTCACGTTAAGCGCAAACAGCACGCCAGGGTTGGCCTGACGGAACTCCGCCAGCAATCCCGGCAGCAGACTGAACGCCATTCCGTCGGTGCAGGCGATGCGGATCAGGCTGCGCCGTATTGCTTTCAGCCCCTTAATCTCCGCCAGCGCATATTCCATATCGAGCTGACTCTTGCGCACATGATGCGCGAATATTTCACCCGCTTCGTTTAATACCATACCGCGTGCATGTCGCTCAAACAGCGGCACACCCACCTGCGTTTCCAGGCGCTGGATCTGGCGACTAATCGCCGACACCGCCACAAAGAGTTGCTCACTGGCGGCGCTGAGCGATCCGCACTGTACGACCGCCAGGAAATAGCGGATCTCACTGCTTAACATAGTGACTCCGACAAAACGCATCATAAAAGGGCAGGCGTGGCTTGCTTTAAAAGCAAGGCTCACTTGATAAATTAATAATTGTGGCAAAGAGAGAAGTTTGTCAAAGATAAAGCACGATAAAAAGAACAGACAGGGCAAACATGACAGAGCAACAGACCGTTGACCAGGCGATGCACTATTTCGACAGTGGCGAGTTTCAGCAGCTGCTGGCACGACGAATTTCCTGCGTGACCGAAAGCCAGCACGCCAGCAGGCAGGCGGAGCTGGAGAACTATCTGCACCAGGAGATCGGCCCGCAGCTGGCGGCGATGGGCTTTACGCTGCACCCGTTTGAGAATCCGCAGCCCGGCAGCCCGCCTTTTCTGATCGCCACGCTCATTGAAGATCCCTCCAGACCGACGCTGCTCTGCTATGGCCACGGCGATGTGGTGTTCGGCGACGATGAGAACTGGCGCGACGGTTTATCACCGTGGCGACTCACGGCTGAAGATGACCGCCTGTATGGGCGCGGCAGTGCGGATAACAAAGGACAGCACTGTATCAATCTCGCGGCGCTGGAGCAGGTGTGGCAGGCACGCGGTGGCGCACTGGGCTTCAACTGCAAAATCCTGTTTGAAATGGGTGAAGAGATCAGCTCGCCAGGGCTGGCGGAGATTTGTCAGCAGCAGCGGGCGCTGTTACAGGCCGACCTCTTTATCGCCTCTGATGGCCCGCGACTGAACGCGGTGCGGCCGACACTGTTCCTGGGTTCGCGTGGCGCGGCGAACTTTCGTCTGACTATCAGGGCGCGCGACAACGCCTATCACTCCGGCAACTGGGGCGGACTGCTGAGTAATCCCGGCACCCAGCTGGCGAATGCGCTCGCCTGCCTGGTGAATGCAAAGGGTGTTTTGCAGGTCGCCGCGCTGAAACCGGACTCCCTGACCGATGCGGTGCGCGCCATCCTCAGTGATATTGAGGTGGGCGGAATGCCGGGCGATCCGGCGCTGGCCGACGGCTGGGGCGAGCCGGGTCTGACGCCTGCGGAGCGTCTTTATGGCTGGAACACGCTGGAGGTGCTGGCGTTTGAAACCGGTAACCCGGCGCGCCCGATGAACGCCATTCCCGGCAGCGCCACGGCGGTGTGTCAGCTGCGATTTGTGGTCGGCACCGACTGGGGAAATCTGGTCCGGCATGTCGAAAGTCACCTGCATCAGCACGGCTTCGATAACGTCAGCGTAGAGTTTATGCGCGGTTCACCTGCAACGCGACTCGATCCGCAGGATCCGCTGGTGGCCTGGGCGCTGGACACGCTGGCCCGCAGCAGCGGTAAAAAACCGGCGCTGTTGCCCAATCTCGGCGGTTCACTGCCCAATGAGGTATTTGCCGATATCCTCGGCCTCCCGACGCTGTGGGTGCCCCATTCCTATCCGGCCTGCGGCCAGCACGGCGTTAACGAACACATGCTCACCTCTGTTGCACGTGAAGGGCTGGCGATCATGACCCGCCTTTTCTGGCAACTGGGTGAAGAGGGCGAACAACTGATGTCGCGCCACCATCAGTGGCGGAGAGGTGAACAATGAGCAGCATCGCACAGAGTACTCCGCAGGTGAAACCGAGCCTGCACAAAACGCTGTTCGCTACCTGCATTGGTAACGCGCTGGAGTGGTTCGACATCGCGGTGTATGGCTTCTTCGCCAGCTACATCGCGCACGTCTTCTTTCCGGTCAGCGATCCGTCGGTGTCGCTACTGCTGACCTTCGGCAGCTTCGGCATCTCATTCCTGATCCGTCCGCTGGGTGCCATCGTGCTGGGCAACTATGCCGACCGTCATGGCCGTAAAAAAGCGCTGCTGCTCTCAATCAATCTGATGATGCTGGGCGGGGCGATCATTACCTTTATGCCGGGTTACGCCACTATTGGTCTGGCGGCGCCGCTGCTGATTATCCTGGCGCGCCTGATTCAGGGCTTCTCTGCCGGGGGCGAGTTTGGCAGTTCCACCGCTTTCCTGGTAGAGCACTTTCCCGAGCGCAAAGCCTTTATCGCCAGCTGGCAGTTCGCCACACAGGGCGCCAGTACTCTGATGGCATCGGCGTTCGGCCTGGGGCTGACACACTGGCTGAGCGAAAGCGAGATTCAGGCGTGGGGCTGGCGTATCCCGTTTGCTTTCGGCTTACTGATTGGACCGCTGGGGATCTACATTCGCCGTCACGTGCAGGAGCCCGCCAGCTTTGCGACGCAGGAGAAGGAAGCCGCACCGCTGAAAACGCTGTTCGGGCGGCAGAAAGCGCTGATCACCCTGGCGATTGGGGTGATGGTGATCTCGACCGCGGTCAACTACATGCTCAATTACATTCCGACCTACGCCACCAAAACGCTGCATCTGCCGGGATCGGTGGCCTTCACCGCCACGCTGGTCGCAGGGATTATCCTGACGGTGGTGACGCCCATAATGGGATTGTGGGCGGAGCGGATAGGCCGATTGCCGCTGATGTGGGGATCGCTGCTGCTGTTGATGGTCACGATCTATCCCGCCTTCAAATGGATGGTCGATCACACTACGCCCACCACGCTGATCCTGCTGGTGGCGTGGATGGCGCTACTCAAGTCGGTCTATTTCTCCACGGTGCCGTCGGTGATGGCCGATCTCTTCCCGGCGACCACGCGCGCCAGCGGCATGGCGATCAGCTACAACGTGGCCGTGACGGTATTTGGCGGGTTTGCACCGCTGATTTGCAGCATGCTGATTGCCGCCACCGGCAGCAGTCTGGCGCCTGGATACTACCTGATGGCTGTAGCGGTGCTGAGTGGCATCGCGCTGCTGCGCTGCAGTAAGCGGGTGGCATAAAAGAGTGGGCCAATTACTGGCCCACTCTGGTACTGACAACGTCAGGTACGGGAGGCGGTAAGATCGAGCCAGTGATTAACTGAACTGTAAATAGGCAACATGGGTCTGCAGATACTCCTCCAGACCATGTTTTCCATCGGCACCGCCGACACCCGATTTACGCCACCCGGCATGAAATCCCTGCATCGCTTCGAAGTTTTCACGGTTAACATAGGTTTCGCCGAACTTCAGCTTTCGCAGCGCGGTCATGGTGGTATTCAGATTCTGCGTATAAATCGAGGAGGTCAGCCCATACTCGCAGTCGTTTGCCAGCGTAATCGCCTCATCCAGTGTTTTAAAACTCATCACCGGCAGAACCGGGCCAAAAATCTCTTCCTGCATAATCGCCATCTCCTG
The DNA here is from genome assembly GCF_001264395.1 of Pantoea sp. CFSAN033090. Classification (NCBI taxonomy): domain Bacteria; kingdom Pseudomonadati; phylum Pseudomonadota; class Gammaproteobacteria; order Enterobacterales; family Erwiniaceae; genus Pantoea; species Pantoea sp. CFSAN033090. The sequence continues at coordinate 4,285 of NZ_LGYX01000024.1, forward strand.
GCGCACATCAGTCAGCAAGGTGGGTTGGAAAAAGAAGCCTCTGTCTCCGGCGCGCTTGCCGCCCAGCACCACTTTTGCCCCTGCGGCGACGGCCTCTGCTACTTTCTGCTCCACCCGATCCCGTGCTGCGGCATTAATCAGCGGACCCATATCGATATCGCTGCGTTCGGCCGGGTCGCCAAATGTCACCTGCTGAAACGCGGCGGTCAGTGCGCTGATAAAACGATCGTAAATGCCTTCCTGCACATAGAGCCGCTCTACGCAATTGCAGACCTGGCCGCTGTTAATGATCCGCGAGCTGACGACCGCCCGCACAGCCAGCTCGAGGTCGGCATCATCCATCACGATGGCAGGGGCTTTGCCACCCAGTTCCAGCGACACTTTGGTGACATTTTTAGCCGCGGCTTCCATGGTGGCAATGCCCGCACCGACGCTTCCGGTCAGACTCACCAGACCGACCTTAGGATTTGCCGCCAGCTCCTGTCCCACTTCCGGTCCCAGACCATAAACAAAGTTAATGACGCCAGCAGGCAGACCCAGCTTTTGTATGATGTCGGCAAAAAGTGCCGCATTATTCGGTGTCAGCTCACTGGGTTTGATCACGATGGTGTTTCCGGTGATCAGGGCCGGTGCCGCTTTGCGGGCAATGAGGAAGAAGGGGAAATTCCACGGCAGTATTCCGGTAGTGACGCCGATCGCTTTTTTAAACAGGAAGATATTTTCGTTGGGGCGGTCACTGTTGATGATCTCACCTTCATAGCGCCGCGCCCACTCCGCCATGTAATCGAGGTAGTCGGCGGTGAACATCACTTCGGTCTTCGCCAGCCCCTGGGTTTTTCCACCCTCAGCCACAATGGTTGCCGTCAGTTCAGGCTCACGCTGGCGGATGGCGGTGGCAATTTTGTGCAGCCAGACGCCGCGCTCTACTGCAGGCAGCGCTTCCCATCCAGGCTGAGCCACTTCTGCGGCGCTGATGGCAAGGCTGGCATCCTGACGACTGCCCTGGGGAATACGGGACAGCAACGCCTCCGTGGACGGATTGATCACTTCAATCCACCGGTCACCCTGGTGGGCTACAAATTCGCCATTAATGTAATGTTGATGATGTGTTGTCATTCTCTTAGCTCTCCGCTATCGATACGTTGCAGTAATGCGATAGCAGGGTGAAACAGATTGCTCAGGGCTACCTTTAGCTGATTGCCAGCTGCCGGGAGCGGCTGGCAGCCAATCACAGATATCGGTGAGTTCTGCGGCAAAAACGTCAATATGTTGTAGATTTAAAGGAGTGAAGTGGTAATAAAGGGGTTAAATCATGGCAAATGGATGGGCGTCAGAAGGCGCAGTACAGGAACAGATCGATAGCACCGTCAATGACGGCATTGAGCGGGTAAGACAGTCGATCGGACAGGGCGAAAGCGCCACCGAATGTGAGCTCTGCGGCGAGCCTATTCCCGAAGCGCGTCGTCAGGCGCTTAAAGGCGTGCACTATTGTGTGGCGTGTCAGGAAAAAATCGACAAGCAGCAGCAGACCAGCAGTTTATATAACCGTCGGGGCAGTAAAGACAGTCAGTTGCGCTGACCTTCAGGAGCCTGGCATCGCCAGGCCACTGCCAATAAACCACGCCAGAAAGCCCACGCCCGCCACAATGATGGCGATCGGAAACAGAATTCCAATTCTCATAATTTACCTGCTGCAAACAGCGATTTCAGGGGCTGCGATCTTATCATGAGATCTGCAATACGGCGCGGTGGGTTTTCAGCAGAGTGAACAGCTGGAACTGCGTTGCATCATTTTCCTCCCGCAACACCTCACCTTTTTTATAGAGAATATGGTGAACATGTCCGAGCTGACGCCAGACCACTATCGCTGAGGCGATCAGGGCGCAATGCTGATCCGCCTGCACACACTCAAGGGTGGCATAGTGGGTTTCATCCAGGCCATTCACAAACACCTTTATCGCATCTGCAGGTAATATCGCGCGCAGATCATCCAGCATGACCTGGCTGACTGACTGCGAAAGAAACAGCGTTAACCACTTTGTCGTCATCCCATTCCCTGATCCGATCAATTTTCCCCAGTTTATACGACCTTGCCCGCGTTAATGAAAGGCTTCTTTGCACATTTGCCAACCTTCCCTTGTGAATGGCAGTCAGATCAGAATTGTGCTGCGCCACACAGCAAAAATGAAAAAAACATTGAATAATAAGTTACTTACTTAACTAATCGTCCGGTTTTCTGACAACGGTGAAATTGTGATCCCTGATGGGCACAACGGGTAAATATTGCCACTTCACTGTGGCTTCCGGCATTTATCCAAAGGCTGAGGAATTCCTGCTGAACGTAGACTGCCTGCTGAGCGGAAGCAGACAGGTTTCCGACAGGCCTCAACCTAACCGGGGAATAACAATGAACAGTGCCATTATTGCGGGTATCTTCTGGCATTTTGTCGGAGCTGCCAGCGCCGCGTGTTTCTACGCGCCTTTTAAACAGGTGAAAAGATGGTCATGGGAAACCATGTGGTCGATCGGTGGCCTGATGTCGTGGCTGATCCTGCCGTGGGCGGTAAGTGCCATTTTACTGCCAGATTTTATGGCCTATTACAGCAGCTTCTCGCTTTCGCAACTGACGCCGGTATTTCTGTTTGGCGCGATGTGGGGCATAGGCAATATCAACTACGGCCTGACCATGCGTTATCTCGGCATGTCGATGGGAATCGGTATCGCGATTGGCATTACCCTGGTGGTCGGCACGCTGATGACACCGCTTCTGCAGGGGCGCTTTGGTGAGCTCTTCGCGTCGGCGGGTGGCCGGTTAACCTTGCTGGGCGTACTGGTGGCACTGATTGGCGTCGGGATTGTGTCGCGTGCCGGGCTGTTAAAAGAGCGGGCGCTGGGGATTAACGCAGAAGAGTTTAATCTCAGAAAAGGACTGGTGCTGGCGGTGATGTGCGGCATCTTCTCGGCGGGTATGTCCTTTGCCATGGATGCGGCTAAGCCCATGCATCAGGCCGCCGCTAATCTTGGCATCGATCCGCTGTATGTAGCTCTGCCCAGCTACGTGATCATTATGGGCGGCGGGGCTCTGGTTAATCTGGCCTTCTGTTTCTGGCGGCTGGCCACCCGGCCAGAGCTGTCGGTGCGTAAAGACTTCTCGGTCGGGAAGTCGCTGCTGATTACCAATACCGCTTTTGCGGTGCTCGGCGGCACCATGTGGTATCTGCAGTTCTTCTTCTATGCCTGGGGCCATGCCAGAATCCCGGCGCAGTATGACTATGTCAGCTGGATGCTGCACATGAGTCTATACGTCCTGTGTGGTGGTCTGGTGGGGCTGCTGATGAAGGAGTGGAAGTCTGCGGGGCGCCGACCGGTCAGCGTGTTATCAATCGGCTGTGTGGTGATTATCATTGCCGCCAATATTGTGGGACTTGGCATGGCGGCCTGATCGCGAATAGTGACTCTGTTTTTATGCAGGCGGGGCCTGCCAGACTGATGGCTCACTCCGTCGGGGTTTTACTTACAACAACACATTAGTTTAATTCGCAGGCACTGTTTCCCGGCAATGTGGAACAGCTTTTCTCTGTTACCTCAACGGGCCTGCTATGCAGGCCCGTTTTATTAAGACTCGGCACTTTTCAGTGCCTGGCGTGGCGCGATAAATTGCTGTCGCCAGGCGCTGGGAGGTAAACCGGTGTCACGGGTGAAAACCACCGAAAAATAGTTACTGTCATCAAAGCCGCAGCGGGCGGCAACCTCACTAATCAGACAATCCTGGGTGCGCAGCAGATATTTTGCCTGACAGAGCTGCAGCTGACGCAGGTAATGCCCGATAGTCATCCCGGTCTGCTGACGGAAAAGCTGCCTCAGCGCCCGTTCGCTGAGCTGGTTCTGCTGACAAAACTCCGCGAGATCAAAGGGGCGGGCAATCGCACCCTGCAACACTGACATCAGCAGATCGAGCTGTTCGCCCTCCGGCAACGCCCAGGGGCGGTCGGCCGCGTAGCCGTGGCGGCGCAGAATCAGCGCCAGCTGTAAAAACAGCGCCTCTGAGAGCTGAACTGACAGGGGATCGCTTTTTCGGCTTTCACGCTCCAGCTGGCTGATCACTCCCCGGGCCAGCGCCATCCCTCGCGTGGTCAGCCGCCAGCCGCCAGGCGCATCCGGGCCCTGTTGCGGCAGCAGCTGATTCCAGTCAAGGGCAAGACCAAAGCGGTCACGACAGTAGAGGATGTTATCCAGCACCAGATCGTTAACGCTGTCGTAGCTGTGGCAGTCACTGTCGCGGATATAAAAAACGTCGCCACAGGTAATCAGCCAGGGGCGATCGTTGAGGACGTGCAGGCCATTGCCGCGCCAGACAATCACGATTTCACTGAACTCGTGTCGGTGCGGCGGGAAAGAGGGTTGTGGCATCCTTTCGGCGACCGCCACCGGTAGAGTAGTGGCGGGAAAATAGTCATCCCGACTGAGTATCAACGCCATGATTGGCTCCTTTACATCATCTGCTGGCGCTCCGCTCGCGGTGCGCAGCCAAATTCGCGCCTGAACAGGGTTGAGAAATGGTTGCTGTCCCCAAATCCACACTGGAAGGCGATATCGGTAATTCGCATATCACTGTGACGCAGCAGATGACGGGCCTGCAACAGCCGCACACGGTTCAGGTAGCGCTGCGGCGTGCTGCCGGTTTGCTGCTTCATTTGCCGATGCAGGGTACGCAGCGACAGGGAGAAGCGATCCGCCAGTTCATCCCAGATAATCTCATCACTGTAATGCTCACCCAGCCAGTCGAGCAGACGATGCAGCCGCGCCTCCTGATCCTGACTCTGTCCGTCAATGCACGCCTCACGCAACAGCACCAGCAACTGTAAAAAGAGCTGTTCCTGACGCGCCTGTTTTTCCATCGACCAGGTATCATCCGGCTGCATCTGCGCCGCCACACTCAGCGCCTGCGTCATCACCTTTTGATTGATGCGCCAGTGGGAAGCATATTGCCCGTCCTGATCGCAGGGCAGTAAAGCCTGTAACCCGGAGAGAAAGCGAAACGCGCCGGGGCTGCGATAAAGCACGTTGGTCAGACAAAGGTTGTCGGTCTGCTCATAAAGATGACGATCGTGATCGCGCACAAAGCAGACGCAACCGGCGCACAGCGTTTGTGGCTGACCATTAAACACATGAATGCCAGAGCCTTGCTCAACCAGCACAATTTCATGGAAATCATGATGATGTTCCGGGAAGGCGGCCTGGGGTACGCGGGGTTCAATCGCAATGGCGTAATCGCCTTCGGGGAAAAAATCCGCACTGTGCAATATGGTCATGGTCATCTCTCGCTGCTTAACAAAACCGTAACGCAGTCTAATCAGCACGCTCTAACCTTACCTTGAATTTTCAGCCTGACTCAGCAGGAATCATGCTGATTTTTCAAGAAATCCTCAGCAGTTAACAGATTTGCGGCAGGGGTCACATCCTCCTGCCTTTCGCCTCTGTGATCTCTCTCACGAAGTTCTTTGCAAGTCTGCCAGGGCTTATCAGCCGCTGGCACTCCGGGGAAGGTCTTTAACCGGCCAGGTTTTTACTCTGTGACCACTCAATCACAGGGAAAAGTCGCCATGACCAGGAGAAACATTGTTGCTATTGATCTCGGGGCATCCAGCGGGCGGGTCATGCTCGCAAGCTGGGATGCTGCGCAGCGCCAGCTCGCGCTTCGTGAGGTCCGGCGCTTTAAAAATAAGCGCCAGCGTCGTGCCGGTTATGACTGCTGGGATCTGACGATGCTTGAGCAGGAGATACGCGCCGGGCTGGCTCAGTTAGACGAAGAGAAGATTGTGCCAGACAGTATCGGTATCGACACCTGGGGCGTTGATATGGTGCTGCTGGATGCAGAGGGCGAGCCGGTGGGTGAGGCGGTCAGCTACCGCGATGCGCGCACCCACGGCCTGATGGAGCAGGCGCAGCACGAACTGAGCCGCAGTGCCATCTACGCCCGAACCGGCATTCAGTTTCTGCCATTCAATACGCTCTATCAGATGCGCGCCCTGCATCAGCAGCAGCCCGACTGGCAGGCCCGCGTGGCGCATGGGCTGATGATGCCGGACTATCTGCATTATCGCCTGACCGGTAATCTCAACTGGGAATACACCAACGCCACCACTACGCAAATGCTCAATATTCACAGCGGCGAATGGGATCGTGATCTGCTCGCCTGGGCGGGCGTTGCTCCTGAATGGTTCGGCCAGCCGCAGGCACCGGGCAACACCGTCGGCCACTGGGTCAATAGCGCAGGTGTCCCGGTCCCGGTTATTGCTGTCGCCACCCACGACACCGCCAGCGCGGTTCTGGCAACGCCGCTAATGCAGGACGATGCCGCCTATCTCAGTTCCGGAACCTGGTCGCTGATGGGCTTTGAAAGTTTGCAGCCTTATGCCTGCGATGGCGCGTTACGCGCCAATATCACCAATGAGGGCGGCGCAGAAGGCTACCGCGTACTGAAAAACATCATGGGCTTATGGCTGTTGCAGCGCATCTGCGGCGAACTGCAGATTGACGATCTCAGCGCACTGATTGATCAGACGGCCCGCCAGCCCGCCTGTGTTTCACTGATTAGTCCCAACGATGCGCGCTTCATCAATCCCGACAGTATGGTTAACGAGATTCAGAACGCCTGCGCAGAGCAGGGAATGCCGGTGCCACAATCTGCCGCCGCGCTGGCCCGCTGCATATTTGACAGCCTGGCACTGCTCTATCGCGAGGTGATCCAGGAGCTGGCAGAGCTGCGAGGCAAACCTTTCAGCCAGCTTCACGTGGTAGGGGGCGGCAGTCAGAACCGTTTTCTTAACCAGCTCTGTGCCGATGCCTGCCAGATTCCGGTGCTGGCAGGTCCGGTTGAAGCCTCCACGCTGGGTAACGTCGGTTGCCAGCTGATTGCGCTTGGCGAACTGATCGATGTGGCTGATTTCCGCTGCAGCGTCATCAACAACTTCCCACTGGAAAAATTCGAACCGCAAACTCACAGCGTCTTCAGTGCCAGTCAGGCACGCTTCGCGACGCTGAGTCAACCCGCTAAGGAACCCGCTTATGACTAAGCAGATTGAACAGGCTTTTGAACTGGCTAAACAACGCTACGCTGACAATGGAGTTGATGTTGAACAGGCCATTCGCCAGCTGGACAGCATTCCTGTCTCGATGCACTGCTGGCAGGGGGACGATGTCCGGGGGTTTGAGAACCCACAGGGCGCATTAACAGGCGGCATCCAGGCGACCGGCAACTATCCGGGGCGGGCACGCAATGCCAGTGAATTACGCAGCGATATCGACAAGGCGATGTCTCTGATCCCAGGCGCAAAACGTCTGAACCTGCACGCTATCTATCTGGAAAGTGACAAGCCAGTCGATCGGGATGCGATTGAACCTGCCCATTTCGCCAACTGGGTCGCCTGGGCGAAAGAGCACAACTTAGGGCTGGATTTTAACCCCAGCTGCTTCTCGCATCCGATGAGTGCCGACGGTTTTACGCTGTCGCACAGTGATAAAACCGTGCGTCAGTTCTGGATCGATCACTGCAAAGCGAGTCGCCGCATCTCCGCTTCGTTTGGTGAGCAGCTTGGCACGCCGTCAGTGATGAATATCTGGGTGCCGGACGGCATGAAAGATATTACCGTGGATCGACTGGCCCCGCGTCAGCGTCTGATGAGCGCACTGGATGAGGTCATCTCAGAAAAACTGAATCCGCAGCACCATATCGACGCGGTTGAGAGCAAGCTGTTTGGCATTGGCGCAGAGAGCTACACCGTGGGCTCCAATGAGTTTTATCTTGGTTACGCCGCCAGCCGCCAGACGGCACTATGCCTGGATGCGGGACATTTTCATCCCACCGAAGTGATCTCCGACAAAATTTCCGCCGCGATGCTCTATGTGCCGCGTCTGCTGCTGCACGTCAGCCGCCCGGTGCGCTGGGACAGCGACCATGTGGTGCTGCTGGATGATGAAACTCAGGCGATCGCCAGCGAGATCGTCCGCCATCAGCTGTTCGACAAAGTGCATATCGGACTCGATTTCTTCGACGCCTCTATCAACCGGATTGCCGCCTGGGTTATCGGCACCCGTAACACCAAAAAAGCGCTGCTGCGTGCCCTGCTGGAGCCAACCGATCGTCTGCGCCAGGCCGAGAACGAGGGTGATTACACCGCGCGGCTGACGCTGCTGGAAGAGCAAAAATCATTGCCGTGGCAGGCGGTATGGGAAGCCTGGTGCCTGCGCCATGACGTCCCGGCTGATGCCAGCTGGTTAGGCGACGTCCGCCATTATGAACAACAGATTTTGAGCCAACGTTAAGGATTTCACTATGCAAAGCATTCTTTCTTCCGGGTTTGTTAAGGGAATGGTCAAAGCAACCAGCGATATGTGGCTGAAGGGCTGGGACGAACGTAACGGCGGCAACGTCAGCCTGCGTCTGCTGGAAGAGGAGGTTAAACCTTTTGCCGCTGATTTCTGCCTGCAACCGCGCTGTATTGAGCTGACACAACCCGCGCCGGCGCTGGCGAACGACTGGTTTCTGGTGACCGGGTCAGGAAAATTCATGCGTAATGTCCAGCTTGATCCGGCGGATTGTCTGGCACTGCTGCAGGTCGATGACAAAGGGCTCTCTTATAAAATTCACTGGGGTCTGTCGAATGGCGGTTTGCCCACCTCCGAGCTGGCGTCACACTTTCAGTCTCACGCGGTGCGTAAAGCGGTCAGCAAGGGTGCAGACCGGGTGATCATGCACTGTCACGCTACCAACTTTATGGCCTTAAGCTATGTAGTTGAGATGGATTCCGCCCGCTTTACCCGTCTGCTGTGGGAAGGTAGTACCGAATGTCTGGTGGTGTTCCCGGACGGTGTGGGTGTTTTACCCTGGATGGTACCCGGCACCGATGAAATCGGCACCGCGACAGCCGGGCAGATGCAGTCACATACCCTGGTGATGTGGCCATTCCACGGTGTCTTTGGCACGGGCCCGACACTCGATGAGACTTTTGGTCTGATTGATACGGCGGAGAAATCGTCAGAAGTGATCGTCAAAGTGCTGTCGATGGGCGGTATTCGTCAGAGTATCACCACAGAACAGCTGGTTGCATTGGGTGAGCGCTTTGGTGTGAAGCCGTGGCAACCGGCGCTGGATGCAGGGCCTGCTAATGCTGCGTAAAGCCTTTGTGATGCAGGTGAATCCTTATTGCCATGCAGAGTATGAGCGTCGGCACTCACCGATCTGGCCTGAACTGGCCGAAACCCTGAAAGCGCACGGCGCGCACAACTATGCCATCTGGCTGGACGCCGAGCGGCATCTGCTGTTCGCCAGCGTTGAGATTGAATCTGAGGAGCGCTGGAACGCGGTGGCAGAAACGGAGGTCTGTCAGCGCTGGTGGGCATCAATGAAAGATCTGATGCCGTCGAATGCAGATAACAGCCCGATCAGTGAGCCGTTAAAACCGGTTTTCTTTCTGGAATAAAAACCGGAATAAAAGATGAAAAGGGCGGCATCGCCGCCCTGATATTTTTAACGCTTAGCCTGACACAGGCCGGTGAGTGTCGGCCACATCGCCATCAGCGTATCAATAATGCTCTCCAGATCGTCACGCTCAACGCCTTCACGCGCCCGCACCGACATGCCCTGCAGCATACAACTCAGATAACGTGACAGCGCGGGAATGTTTACTGACGCACTCAGTTCACCACGCTGCTGACGCGCCAGCAGAAAATCTTTTAACACATGCTCCTGCGACTGATGCTGCTGTTGCAGCATGGTGGCAATCTCTGCTGAAGCCGCCGACAGGGCGGTCGAGGTGCAGATAAAGAAACAGCCGCCGGGAGAGTCGCGTTCGGTAAAACAGGCCGCGGTGGCGCGGAAATAGGCTTCAATAGCCCGATCCACCGGTAACTGGTCATCGCCCAATGCCGCTTCACGCCATGCACTGAACTTCTCCACATAACGCTCCATCGCCGCGCGAAACAACCCCTCTTTATTAACAAACTCGGCGTAGAGGGTTGGCGCTTTCGCGCCGGTTGCGGCCACCAGATCGGCCAGAGAAGTTCCCTCGTAACCGTGCGTCCAGAACAGGGTCAGAGCTTTATCGAGCGCTGCTTCGCGATCGAACACTTTTGGTCGGCCGCGGCATTTCTTTACATCGCAATCCTGAACCTGACTCATACACCCTCACTGACAGTAAAACACCCTATTAAATTACCGATCATTATAAAAATGTGCAAGGCCTGGCGTGGATACCGCCGGCAGGGGTTGCCATTTTGTGCGCCAGCGCATTATTACAGCCCCTTAGGTTAAGTCGGAAAAGAGGCTGAAGCCCATAATCACGCCACTTCCCGAATAAAATAACGCTCATTAAATAAATGTTGACGACAAACCGTATTGGGGTCTATCATTTGTTTAACGGTCATTAATTAAATAGTGGCAACCCATTCAGACCAACCGAATTTCAATATTGAATAGAGAGATTATTATGAAAAACATCAAAACCACCCTGGCAGCACTGGCACTGACGACTCTGACTTTTGGCGCATCTGCCGCTGACCTGGTGACCAGCGAACCTGTTAATCAGCAGCCAGTTGGGACCATCTCTGTACTGGGCGGCACCAATCTGTCTTCTGTTGAAGCGCAGTTGAGTGCTAAAGCGGATGAAGCGGGTGCGAAATCGTTCCGCATCACCTCAACCAGCGGCCAGAACAAACTGCACGGCACGGCTGTGATTTATCAGTAATTTTGATTTCAACAGAATAAGTGAGAAGGGGTTCGTTATGAAAAATATCAATATGATGGTCGTGGCGGCGGTGCTAAGCGGTCTGTCATTTGCCAGCGTAGCGGCCCAGCAGGTCAGCAGCACACCGCTGGATCAGCAAAAAACCGGTGTCATCAGCGCAACGGGCAGTACTAATCTGCTTTCGCTGGAGCAGCAACTGTCAGAAAAGGCCAGCGATGCAGGAGCAAAGTCTTTCCGCATCACTTCGACCTCTGGCAGCAACAACCTGCATGGCACAGCCGTTCTTTATAGATAAAGTGAGCGGTAAATAACCCTGAACAGGCTTCAGATAACCCGCTTATCTGAAGCCTTTTTTTATTATCCGTTACTGCGTAACTGTGGATAACGACGGAAGATATAAACACACCAGAGTAACGCCACCAGGCCAATCATCCCGCCGACATTGCCGACTTCCGCCATGCTCAGATGCAGGCTGACCTGATTACCCAGCAGCGCACCCGCGCCGATACCGATATTGTAGATACCGGACATCAGCGACATCGCCACATCCGTGGCATCCGGTGCCAGCGACAACACCCGCACCTGCATACCCAGTCCGATCATCATCATCGCCATTCCCCAGACAACGCATAGTGTTGAGATAGCCGCAGGGCGAACGGCAGCAAAAATCAGCAGGCCCATGCACAGGGTGATCAGCGCGATGGCCGCAATCAGCAGTCCGGAGGGAAACTTATTACCGAGTGTGCTGAACAGTACGCTACCCACAATGCCCGCAGAGCCAAACAGCAGCAGTAGCAGGGTGGTGAAGTTGCCACTGGAATGGGCCACGGTTTGCATAAAGGGCTCGATATAGCTGTAAGCGGTGTAATGCGCGGTAACAACCAGCGTCACCAGCAGATACATGCTGACCAGCGCCGGACGGCGAAACAGCATCGGCACACTGCTCAGCGAGCCGGTATGTTCACTCGGCAGACGCGGCAGGATGCGCACCAGCATAATCATCAGCACCAGTGCCGAAAGGCCAATCGCGCCGAAGGTCGTACGCCAGCCAAGATACTGACCCACCACGCGGCCAATCGGCACGCCCAGCACCATCGCCAGCGCGGTACCGGTTGCCAGCATACTTAGCGCCTGAGTTTTCTTACCGGCCGGAGCGACGCGAATCGCCAGCGAGGCGGTGATCGACCAGAACACCGCGTGAGACAGGGCGATACCCACGCGTGACACCATCAGCGACCGGAAATCCCAGGCAACGGTAGAAAGAACGTGGCTGACGATAAAGATCAGGAACAGCACACCCAGCAGCAGTCGTCGCTCAATATTGCGGGTCAGCAGCATCAGCGGCAGTGAGAGCAGTGCAACCACCCAGGCATAGATGGTCAGCATGATCCCGACGTCAGCCGTCTGCATTGAAAAGTCAGCAGCGATGTCAGATAACAGGCCAACCGGCACAAATTCGGTGGTATTAAATACAAAGGCGGCGATGGCCAGCAATACCACGCGTAGCCAGGCAGTTTTACGTGAAACAGTAGTTGGTTGCATGAGGAGTCAAGTCAGTCAGTACAGCGAATCGGATGTGGCAGAAACATCCAGCGAAAGTGACCTGCGTCACAAATTACTGACCATTGTAGTGAATAAAGCGGGAAGAGAAACCTTATAAACGCCTTTTAATGCTGAAATTTTTTTATCGCCCCATCACAGGGCGATAGCCTGAGGTTATTGACCGCGACGACGGGCGGGCATCATTCGCAGCAGAGTGTTGTCTTTGAGCAGATAGTGATGGAACAGTGCGGCAGCAGCATGCAGCCCGATCAGCCAGTAACCCAGCGGTGCCAGAGTTTCATGCCAGCCAATCAGCATATCCGCCATATCAAAGTCAGGTTCAGGCGCGACCGGCATGCTGATGCCAAACAGCCACCATTCCCGACCTTTAAGATAACGCGATGTCAGGCCGAGGATCGGCAGAGTGATAAACAGGACATAGAGCAGGGTATGAGTCAGATGTGCCAGCCCGGTTTGCCAGCGCGGCGGAGCGGGAGTAATCGGCGGTGTGCGATGCCAGGTGCGTAAAAAGAGGCGGGCAAGCATCAATACCAGAATGGTCGCGCCGGCGCTGAAATGGGTAATGATCATGGCATAACCCTGCCAGGATCCGCGCTGTGCAAAACCGCGCAGTTCAATGGTGGCGTAGGCCGTCACCACCAGTAAAAAGGTGAGCCAGTGAAGGGCTATCTGAGCGCGCGCAAACTTATCCCGCATTGTGCATTCCATTAAAGAGAATCAGGAAGATTAACATAACGGAAAACAGCGGTAATTCTTAACAAATTAGCGCAGCGGGAAAAATTTTTTCCCCCTTACCAGGTGGATCAGATTAACGCGAAGACGGGGTGTGCTTCAGGGCCACGCTGAGCTGGGTGGCCTGCTGGTCAACATTTTTGAGTGGACAACAGTTTTCACAGCCGATTGCGCCAGCATAATATTTTTTAGCCTGCAGGATGGCGGCATTCACATGGTAAAAACTGCCCAGAAACATACGGTTATCGATGTCGGGAAGATGGGGGCAGCCTGCGGCATGAACCACATGATTATTGTTATATCCTGATTGTTTATTGACGTAGTAGTAGAGAGCCACAGGCGTTCCTTGTTGCCGTGTTAAAAGGCAAAGCAGATGAATTATTACAATAAAAACGATTATAGCGGGAAACCTGCATTTTGTTTGCTGTGGCTCTGAATAGCGCGTTTATTGTGATAAACCGCCAGGCCCGCAGGAGAAGCCAGGCCTGGCATGAGAAGACATTCTCAGAGTTTTTTACTGTGCAGACGCCAGGCAACCAGTAACGCCAGGATCAGCAGGACGCTGATAAACAGCGTAATCCCGCTCCAGCCAAAGTTATGCCAGAACACGCCACCCAGTGTACCCGCGACGCTGGAACCCACGTAGTAGCTGAACAGATAGAGCGAAGAAGCCTGGCCTCTTGCCCGGCGGGCCCGGGGGCCAATCCAGCCGCTGGCAACCGCATGGGCGGCAAAAAAACCGGCGGTGAACAGCATCATCCCTGGCAGGATCAGCCAGAGGGAGTTGAAGGCGGTAATCAGCAAACCCAGCAGCATGATGGCGGTAGCACCCAGCATCACAGGACCCCGACCCAACCGGTTGGTCAGCGCGCCCGCTTTAGGCGAACTCCATGAGCCGGTGAGGTAGACCACTGATAACAGTCCGACCACGGCCTGGCTGAGATGCCAGGGCGCATCCAGTAAACGGTAGCCGATATAGTTAAACAGGGTGACAAAGGCTCCCATCAGCAGGAATCCTTCGGCAAACAGCCAGGGCAGGCCCGGATCGCGCCAGTGCAGCCGGAAGTTAATCAGCAGATTACGCGGACGCAGCGTAATGGGCCGGAAATGGCGCGACGCAGGCAGGATTTTCCAGAACATCAGCGCCGAGGCCAGCGAAAAACAGCCGATTACCGCCACGGCGAGTCGCCATGAGAAGAGGTCGGTCAGTACACCGCTCAGCAGTCGACCGCTCATTCCGCCTATCGAGTTACCACTGATATATAACCCCATGGAAAAGGCGACGACCCGTGCATCCATCTCCTCGCTGAGGTAGGTCATGCCGACCGCCGCCACGCCACTCAGCGACAACCCCATCAGCGCCCGCATAATCAGAATGCCGTGCCAGCTGGTCATGGTGGCCGAGACCAGCGTGCAGATGGCGGCCAGCATCAGGGCTGTGACCATCACCGATTTACGACCGATAGCATCAGAGAGCGGCCCGGTGACCAGCAGGCCCAGCGCCATCAGGCCGGTCGAGATGGAGAGTGACAGGCTGCTGGTTGCCGGAGAGATACCAAACTGCTGTGACAGCACCGGCAGAATCGGCTGCACACAGTAGAGCAAGGCAAAGGTCGCCAGCCCGGCGGAGAAAAGCGCCAGCGTCACGCGCATAAACTGTGGCGAATCCCGGCGGATATGACCTGAAGCGGCAACAGACTCTGGCGGCGCAGAGACCGCATTCTCATCCACTGTGACAGCCTGTGTTGAGCGACTCACACATTTTCCTCAAATTTAGAAAACCTGTCGTCAGCTTAGGAAAGCGGCATTATGATGTCTAATATATTAATAATCTCAAATGAGACGTTGAAGATATGAATATCGAACTGCGTCATCTGCGCTACTTTGTTGCGGTGGCGGAAGAGTTACATTTCGGGCGGGCGGCCCAGCGTCTTAACATTTCTCAGCCGCCGCTCAGCCAGCAGATTATTCAGCTGGAAACAGAAACGGGCGCAAGGCTGTTCAATCGCACTAACCGCAGCGTGCAGCTTACCGCTGCCGGACAGCAACTACTGAGTGACGCCCGCGCGATTCTGTTGCAGGTTGAGCAGGCGGCCGATCGCGCCGCCCGGCTGCATCGTGGTGAAGAGGGGGAGCTGCGGATTGGCTTTACCTCCTCGGCCCCGTTTACCGCCGTGGTCTCTGACGCGCTATTCCGGTTTCGTCAGCGCTGGCCGCAGGTACATATTCAGATGCAGGAGATTAATACCCGCCAGCAGCTGGCGCCGCTTCATGATGGACGGCTCGATCTCGGCGTGATGCGCAACACGCCGCTGCCCGCCGATCTGCGTCATCAGCTGCTGCTGAGTGAGCCGCTTTATGCCGTGGTGCATAAGGCGCATCCGCTGGCTGACGCTGATAAAATCTCAGTCACCGCCCTGGCGGCGGAACCCTTTGTCTTCTTTGATCCTCAGGGCGGAACCGCGCTCTATAGCGATATTCTGGCGCTGCTGCACCGCTACCATATCAAGCCCTTTATTACGCAGGAAGTGGGTGAGGCGATGACCATCCTTGGGCTGGTGGCAACCGGGTTAGGCGTCTCCATTCTGCCTGCCTCATTTCGTCGGGCGCGGCTGGCCGACCTGGTCTGGTTGCCATTAACGGAAGAGGATGCCATTTCAGAGCTGTGGCTGGTCTGGTCAGCCGGACGCGAAATAAATGCGCAGATGGAAAACATGATGGCGTTGCTGCGGCGAAACCGGCACTGATGCGCGGGTAACACCGCATCAATCTGTGCGATAAATCACATTTCTAATCAAATATTTGACGCTGTCGCCGGATCTGGCTCACCATGGCGCATGTTTATTTAGAAGCGCGAAAATAACCGGGAGCAGGGTTGTGAATCCGGACAGTCAACCTGGCCACATTGACCAGATCAAGCAGACTAATGCAGGTGTCGTATATCGATTAATTGACCGTTATGGTCCCATTTCGCGTATCGAACTTTCCCGCCGTGCCCAGCTTGCTCCGGCCAGCATTACCAAAATTGTGCGTGAAATGCTGGACGCACATTTAGTGCAGGAGACCGAGTTTCAGGATCCAGGCAGTCGTGGACGTCCGGCGATAGGCCTGATACTGGATACCGACGCCTGGCACTATCTGGCTATTCGCCTGCATCGCGGCGCCATGACGTTTACGCTGCGCGACCTCAGCAGCAAGGAACTGGTGGAGGAGAGCCTGCCGCTGCCTGATGAGTCTGCTCAGCCGTTACTTACCGCGCTGATTGAACAGGTTGATGCCTTCTTTATTCGTCATCAGAAGAAGCTGGAACGCCTTACGGCCATTGCCATTACATTGCCAGGGCTGATCAACGCCGCGTCAGGTGTGGTGCATCGGCTACCGGGTTATGAGGTGCGCGATATGCCGCTGGGCGATGCGCTGGCGGCGCGAACCGGCTTACCGGTGTTTGTGCAGCACGACATTTCAGCCTGGACGCTGGCGGAGTCGCTGTTTGGTGCTTCACGTGGTGCGCAGGATGTAATTCAGATTGTGATTGATGAAACCGTGGGAGCCGGGGTGATCAGTGGCGGTCAGCTGTTGCATAAAAGTGGCAGGGCGCTGGTCGAGATCGGGCATACTCAGATCGACCCGTATGGTCAGCAGTGCTACTGCGGTAATCATGGCTGTCTGGAGACCGTGGCCAGCACCGGCAGTCTGCTGGCGCTGGCGGCGCAGCGTCTGCCGGCCCAGCCCGACAGCCTGCTCAATAATCAGCCGCTGACGCTGGAGTCGCTGTGCGCAGCGGCGCAGTCTGGCGACCGTCTGGCGCGCGACACCATCGCCAGCGTGGGTCATCATGTTGGCCGGATTCTGGCGATGATGGTCAACATCTTCAATCCTCAACATATTCTTATCGGTTCCCCCCTGAATGCCGCCGCGGATGTGCTGTTTCCGGCCGTGAGCAACACCATTCTGCAGCAATCACTCCCGGCCTACAGCGCGAGTATCCAGCTGGCACCTACCGAATTTAGCGAGCCGGGAACGTTAGGCGGCGCAGCCCTGATCAAAGACGCGCTCTATAACGGACACCTGTTAGTGAAACTGTTGCAAGGTTAAGCGGGCCTAATCTTGCGCTAACGCAATCTGTTCTCATCCTCCATTCCTTAAAATGCCGGTTCGCAGCAAGGTTAATCACCGATTAACCGCAACGGTTCGAGAGGAGAAGTTGAGTGAACAGACTATTTGTTACCGGCACTGACACCGCAGTGGGCAAAACGGTGGTGTCACGCGCCCTGTTACAAAGTTTTATCCAGGCCAGGCTCAGTGCCGTCGGGTACAAGCCCGTCGCGCGCTGCGCGGTCAAAACCGCTGACGGCCTGCGTAACAAAGATGCACAGGTTCTGCAAAGCGCTTCATCTATCGATTTACCCTATCAGGCGATCAATCCGCTGGCCTTTCAGGAAGAGGAGATCTGCACCCATCCGAGCCAGATCATTGATTACGCATTGCTGACACAGGGCTTAAGCAGCCTGACGCAGCAGGCCGATCGCGTGGTCGTGGAGGGCACCGGCGGCTGGCGCAGCCTGATGAACGATGGACGTCCGCTCTCCTGCTGGGTCGTTGAGCAGCAGCTGCCGGTGGTGCTGGTGGTCGGTATCCAGTCGGGCTGTATCAGTCACGCCCTGTTAACAGCAGAAGCGATAGCGCAGGATGGACTGCCACTGGTGGGCTGGGTGGCCAATCGCATCAATCCGGGACTGGCGCAGTACAGCGATATTATTGAGATTCTGCGTGAAAAAATTAGTGCGCCGCTGCTGGGCGAGCTGCCTTATCTGCCGCGTGCAGAACAGCGTGATTTGACGCCTTACATCGATATTTCTCTGCTGGAGCAGAACAATCTGCACGCTGTGAGTGCAAAGATCGCCTGATTATGAAACAAACTAAGTCATCTGAGTCGGCAGTGAGCCTAAAGTTTCAGGCTTGTTGTCGGCTATCTTTAACTATTTCCATTTAGAATTGAAAGACCTGGCTCGGATATTGCGAAATCGTGGCGTCATGGCGCAGAAAATGCATTAACTCCGCTTATCACACTGAGCTGGAGCCCCATCATGTCGCACTCGCACGAGAAAGGTTTGTTATATGGGCTTGAAGCCCGCATCGGCCCCGCCCCGGCGTTTTTCGCCGCACTGCAACATCTGCTGGCCAGCGTGGTGGGAATCATCACGCCGCCGCTGATTATTGGCTCCGTTCTGGGGTTGCAGGCCTATATTCCTTATCTGATCAGCATGTCATTGTTCGTTTCCGGCTTAGGCACGTTTATGCAGGCCAGACGCTTTTATGGCATCGGGGCGGGCATGATCTGTCTGCAGGGCACCAGCTTCGCGTTTCTCGGGGTGATCCTCTCGGGTGGTCTGATGGTGAAAGGGCGCGGTGGTTCGCCGGAAGAGATTATGGCGATGCTGTTTGGCTGTAACCTGGTGGCGGCGTTGATTCCGATTCTGATTAGCCGCTGCGTTGGCTCGCTGCGCAAAGTTCTGACGCCGGTGGTGACCGGCACGGTGATCACCCTGATTGGCATCAGCCTGATAAAAGTCAGCATTACCGACTGGGCGGGCGGGCACAACGCCACAGATTTTGGATCGCCGGGAAATCTGGCGCTGGGGGCGCTGACGTTGCTGGTGATCGTGGCGCTGAACCGCTCGCGAAATCGCTGGGCGCGGCTGGTGGCGGTGGTGGCCGGAATCGCGGTGGGATGCGTTGCCGCGGCCTTGACCGGTCATCTGCAACTTAATGTTGCGCCGGAGAGCAACTGGCTGGTGCTGCCCGCGTTCTTCCGGTTTGGTTTTGCCTTTGACTGGACCATTTTCCTGCCGATCGCGCTGGTGTCAGTGATTGCGGTAATTGAAGCCGTCGGCGACCTTACCGCTAACTGCCTGATTTCACAGCAGCCGATCACCGGCAAACCTTTTCAGCAGCGGCTGCAGGGTGGCATTGTCGCCGACGGCCTGAGCTGTGTGCTGGCAGCGGTTTTCTCCGCCTTTCCCAACACCACGTTTGCGCAGAACAATGGCGTTATCCAGATGACCGGCGTCGCCAGCCGTTACGTCGGTATGCTGCTGGGAATCATGCTGGCGCTGCTGGGGCTGTTTCCCTTTATTGGCTCCCTGTTGCAGCAGATCCCGCCGCCGGTGCTGGGCGGGGCGACAATCGTGATGTTTGGCAGCGTGGTTGCTGCGGGCATCCGTGTGATGACCCAGACGCCGCTGGGTCGCCGCGAGATGCTGATTGTGGCGATCGCTTTTGGTATTGGTCTGGGCGTGGAGGCGGTGCCGGATGTGCTGAAGCAGTTCCCGCCGCTGATTAACAGTCTGTTTGGTCATGCGGTGACGACCGGCGGTATTCTGGCGATTGTGCTGAACATGGTGCTGCCGGACGAGGCGCTTGTGGTGGAAGAGGTGGAGGCGGAAACGCTGACGGAGAGCTAAAAAGCAGAAGAGCCGATGTATCTCTCACATACGGCTCAAAAATCCAAAGCGATGGGAGCATATGCCTGTATCAAAGCATCGCGGACCAGGGATGGGCCGCGCTGAGCATGCCATGGATGGCATCTTTTGCGTCTTTGCTACAGGCGTATGCTCCCTGAGCTACTACCTGAATTGACAGACAGGACAGGCCGTGACTTAACTGGCTTTAAGATGGAGTCTGCGAAGGGAACAGGGTCAGATCGGAAAGTCGCAAAAGCCGCCATCCGTGGCACGCTCGGCCCGCGCCGTCCTGGCGCGGGACGCTTTCCTCCTCTGACCCGGTTCCCTGCGCGTTAAGCTTGTTTGTTGCTGTCTGATTTACCCAGGCTTGGGTATATCTGCTTATATCTGCTGTTTTAATGGGCCGGTAAGACCCATTTAGGTGACGAAATTATGGATTCAGACGACGGCGGGTACGACCAGAACTGAGGTAATCCGCAATATAATCCTGCGAAATCTCACCGCTGTAGCGACCCTCTTCATCGACAATCGGCATCCAGACCGTGTTGTGCTCATAGAGTTTTGACAGCACCACGCGCAGGTTCTCTTCCGCTTTACCGGTGACCTTAAAGGTGTGCAGTCGCTCTTCACAGCGGCCACTGACGTTACGCGCCTCGCGACGCTTCACGAAGCCCAGCGGTTTGCCATCCTCATCGACCACGGTAATCGACCGCATATCGTTCTCATCCATGGTGCCAAAGGCTTCTTCCAGCGGAGTAGAGCGGCGGACGGTGATGGTCGGCTGCTGGTCAGTCACATCGCCCGCCTGCACCAGTAACAGGCGCTTAAGCGTACGGTCCTGACCCACAAACGAGCCGACGAACTCATTGGCAGGGGTCGCCAGCAGTTCATCCGGGCTGGCGCACTGCACGATTTTACCCTGACCAAATACCGCAATGCGATCGCCGAGCTTCAGTGCCTCGTCAATATCGTGGCTCACCAGCATCACGGTTTTTTTCAGCTGACGCTGCATGTCGAGAAACTCGTTCTGGATCACTTCGCGGTTAATCGGGTCAACGGCGCCAAACGGCTCATCCATCAGCAGCACCGGTGGATCCGCCGCCAGGGCACGAATCACCCCGATACGCTGCTGCTGACCGCCTGACATCTCACGCGGATAGCGATGCAGGAATTTGGTGGGATCCAGCGCAACCATGCTCATCAGCTCGGTAGCCCGCTCGTGGCACTGCTTTTTGTTCCAGCCCAGCATGCGTGGCACCACGGTAATGTTCTCCTCGATGGTCATGTTGGGAAACAGACCAATCTGCTGGATAACATAGCCAATGTTGCGGCGCAGGGTGGTGGTGTCCTGTGTACTGGTATCTTCGCCATTAATCAGGATCCGGCCACTGGTGGCGGGAATCAGGCGGTTAATCATCTTCAGCGTGGTGGTTTTCCCGCAGCCCGAGGGTCCCAGCAGCACGCACATCTCACCGGCTGGCACGTGCAGGCTGACGTTATCGACGGCTTTATTGGTCGTGCCGTTTTTCTGGGTAAAGGTTTTCGTCAGGTTTTCCAGCGTAATCATTATCGAATCCCCTTTGGAGTCAGCGCCTGCTGCAAACGGTGCAGCAGCCAGTCAAGAAAAATAGCCAGCAGACAGATCATCAATGCCCCGGCAATTAACATACGAATATCACTGCCGCTGATACCATCCAGCAGCAGCTGGCCCAGACCGCCCGCGCCAATCACGGCGGCAATCGCCATGACGCCAACGTTCATCACCACGGCGGTACGGATGCCACCGAAGATCACCGGCAGCGCCATCGGGATTTCAACCCAGCGCAGGCGCTGCCAGAAAGTCATGCCGATACCACGCCCCGCCTCACGCAGGCCGTCCGGCAGATTCTCCAGTGCGGTGTGGGTGTTTCGGACAATCGGCAGCAGCGAGTAGAGGAATACGGCGGTAATCGCCGGCAGCGCACCAATGCCCTGACCGATGAGTGAAAACAGCGGGATCATCAGACCAAACAGCGCAATGGTGGGAATAGTCAGCACTACGGTGGCGATACCGAGAATCGGCGTTGCCAGCCATCTTACACGCACGATCAGAATGCCAAGCGGCACGCCAATCACAATTGCCAGTCCGACCGCGACCAGCACCAGCCAGCTGTGCTGCCAGCTCAGGGTGAGCAGGGTGCTCCAGTTATCCATGATGTAGTGAAGGGTATCCACAGTGCCTCCTTACAGCATGTTTTTGGATTTAAGGAAATCACGCGCCACGGTTTCCGGTGACTGATGATCGATATCGACCCGCTTGTTCAGCTCCGTTATCGCCTCATCGGTGATCTGCGCAGAAAGCTGATTAAGCGCGGTATCCAGCCCCGGATGACTCGCCAGCACATCCTGACGCACGACCGGCGTCACGTTGTAGCTCGGGAAGAAGTGCTTATCATCCTCCAGTACTTTCATGTTGAAGCCCTTAACCCGGCCATCGGTGGTGTAGATCAGACCGGCATCCACGAATCCGTCGCGAATCGCGTTATAGACCAGACCGGGGTCCATCTGGCGGATCTGCGGGCGATCCAGCGTCAGGTTGTAGGTTTTCTGCAGCGGCTTCATGCCGTCTGAACGACCCGAGAACTCCAGGTCCAGACCCAGTCGCCAGTTATGATCCGGGTCGGTTTTACGCACCTGCTCAATCTTCGCAACCAGCTGCGACATGGTGCTGATGCCCTCTTTTTCGGCCCGTTCACGGGTCATGGCAAAGGCATAGGTGTTGTTCATTGGTGCCGGGTTAAGCCAGACCAGCCCCAGTCTGGCATCCAGCTTTTTCACCGTCTCATACGCCTGCTGTGAAGACATCGGCTGGTTGATATGGTTAAAGATGATCAGCGAGGTGCCGGTATATTCCCAGACCATATCAATCTGCTTATTCAGCAGCGCATTACGGCCAATGGTGGTGGCGATATTGCGTTTAGGCACCACCTCGAAGCCTTTTTTCTGCAGCCAGAGCACCGTCATTGCTGACAGGATATGCTGCTCGGTAAAACTTTTGGTCGCCATCACCAGCGGTGCAGCAGCCTGTGCCGTCTGGCTTAACAGCAGTGTCGCGGTCAGCGTGACAACGCTTTTCTTAATCCAACGCGTTAGCATTGCAAAGCTCCTTGTGGTCAGGCCGCAGCGTGCGGACTCAGAAAGCGGCCCAGCGCGGCCAGCATCATATCCAGTACCAGTGCCACCAGTGCAGTGGCGACGGCGCCGAGTATCAGCGTCGGAAAGTCATTCAGATAGATGCCCGGGAAGATCAGCTCGCCAAAGCTGCTGGCGCCAATCAGGAACGCCAGTGGGGCGGTGCCGACATTGATGGCGGTGGCGATGCGCACGCCAGAGAGGATGACCGGCAAGGCATTCGGCAGCTCTACCTGACGCAGACGCTGCCATTTGGTCATGCCGATGCCGTTGGCCGCCTCAATCAGCGACGGGGGAACTGCGCTCAGACCAGAGAAGGTGTTGCGGACGATAGGCAGCAGCGAAGCCAGAAACAGCGCAATCAGCGCCGGACGGTCGCCAATCCCGATAATAACCATCGCCAGAGCCAGTACCGCCAGTGGTGGCAGGGTGTTACCGACATTGAAAATCTGCATCACGTACTCTGCCCAGCGACGTGCAAACGGGCGACTTAGCAGGATGCCGCTGGGGATACCGACCAGCAAAGCGAACAGCATTGACCAGAAGACTAAGAAGAGGTGTTGTTGCCCGAGATAAAGCAGATCGACTTTACGTGCGACCAGCTGATCCCAGCCAAGGCCCCAGATCAGCACCGCGATCACCGCGACCACTGCAAGCAGTGCCAGACCGGCGCGTCGGGCCAGTGAAGCATTTTGCATAGGAGAATCTCCCTGATTACGATCTCAATTGTTATAACAACCATAAACAGCCCGACAGGTACGGCAAAAAATGCCGCCGCGCCCAATACCGAAACTGCGATAAAATGTAGATAAAATGACTGTTTACCCACTCTTTTTCAGTGAATACTGAATAAGATGGTGTAATGCTATAGCAGCCCTTTATTGCACAAGCCAGCTTTTAAGCCACAAATCAGAGAGATAGAAACAGGTTAAAATGGTGTTAAAGCCGCGTAGCCGCTGGGCTAATGCGACAATAAAAAATTTTCATCGACTTCTGGTGACACTGTCACAGAGGGCGCAGAAAATGCGCACGCGCGGGAAACTGCATTGTCTGTTTTTCAGCTAGCCTTGCAGATTAAAAAAGGAACCCTATGACTGAAAGCGCACAACTCCGGACCGGACATCGCCACTGGATCTTAATCGCCTGCATGCTGGCGATGTTTATGGCGGCCATTGAAGTCACTATTGTGGCCACCGCGATGCCCACCATCATTGCTGACCTCGGCGGTTTTTCGCAGTTTGGCTGGGTCTTCTCGATCTATCTGCTGACCCAGGCGGTCAGCGTGCCGCTCTATGGGCGGCTGGCGGATATGGTGGGTCGCAAAACGATGTTTTTTGTCGGCACGTCGATTTTCCTGGTGGGGTCGGTGCTGTGTGGCTTTGCCCATACCATGACCTGGCTGATCCTGTTCCGGGCGTTTCAGGGCCTGGGGGCGGGGGCGATCATGCCGCTCAGCTCCACCATCGTGGCGGATATCTATTCGCCGCGCGAACGCGCCAGCGTGCAGGGCTGGCTCTCCAGCGTCTGGGGTGTAGCGGCGATAGTGGGGCCGCTGACCGGCGCGTGGCTGGTACAGCACTTTAGCTGGTCGGTGATTTTCTGGGTCAATCTGCCCATCGGCCTGATCAGCATGCTGATGCTGTGGCGCTGGCTACCGTCGCACCAGAAGGAGGAGAAGTCGCAGCCGCTGAACCTGGCGGGCAGCGGCTGGCTGATGCTCTGCGTGACGGCCTTGCTGATTGCGCTGTTGCAGGCGGAACAGCTGGGCGTCTGGCTGGTGCCGTTTCTGCTCTTCTCACTGTTCGCTGGCTGGCAGCTCAGACGCCACGAGCTGAATTCAGCGGCACCGCTGTTTCCTCTGATAATCTGGCGCAGCCGGCTTATCGTGGCGGGCAATGCGGGCAACCTCATCATCGGGGCGGCCATGATGGGCATCAGCGCTTTTCTGCCCACCTGGATTCAGGGGATCAGCGGCGGTTCACCGTTA
The DNA here is from genome assembly GCF_001264395.1 of Pantoea sp. CFSAN033090. Classification (NCBI taxonomy): domain Bacteria; kingdom Pseudomonadati; phylum Pseudomonadota; class Gammaproteobacteria; order Enterobacterales; family Erwiniaceae; genus Pantoea; species Pantoea sp. CFSAN033090. The sequence continues at coordinate 28,947 of NZ_LGYX01000024.1, forward strand.
CAGGCGGGCAGTGTGCTGGCGATGATGTCGATTGGCTGGCCGCTGGCCAGCACCCTCAGCGGCAGACTGATGCTGCACACCTCCTACCGCTTCACCGCCCAGCTTGGGGCGCTGTTGCTGGTGACCGGCAGTGCCTTGCTGCTGTTTTTACAGCCCGCAAGCTCACTCTATCAGGCGGGCTTTACGGCGTTTCTGATCGGTACCGGCATGGGAATGACCAGCACCACGTTCCTGGTTTCAGTGCAAAATCAGGCGGATTACCAGATTCGCGGCATCTGTACCGCTTCAATTATGTTCAGCCGGATGATCGGGTCGGCGGTAGGGACGGCGATCATGGGCGCGGTGCTGAATCTCAATCTGCAGTGGCGTTTGCCGCAGGTCGAGGATCCGGTGCAGAAGATTATGTCCGAACCCAGCCGTCAGCAGTTACAGCCGGAAACCCTGCAGCAGATGGTAGGGTCGATTGCCGTCTCACTGCACTGGGTGTTCGTGGTGGCACTGGTGATTGCGCTGTTTGCGGTGGGTGTGGCATGGATGATGCCGCGTCAGCGGCCGGAGCAGGCGGACTAACAGGCAGGGCGACAGGATGTCGCCCTGATTTGAACAGAACTACTGGGCAGGTGAGTCCTGCGAACTGCCGGCACTGGCAGGTACGCTGGCTTCGTTGTCACTGCCTGAGCGCTTATAAACAATTTTTTGTGTGTCGTTCTCACAATGTCCGACGACCTGGCCACCCGCCTGATCAACCTGATCGTTGGCGACGATGTCGAGACTAAAACCCGACTCAGGTACACCGTTCTGAATAATTTTCTGGCTGATTTCGGTTTTTACCGATTCACAGGATGCCTGCGCCATCAGCGGCAGAGCAAATAACGCCGCGCTTAACAAAACCCTCTGTAGCTTCATCACGTCTTCCTTATGTTAGTCGTCCGTCATTACTATAGCTCAAATTTACGGCGCTACCGGGCGACCGGAACGGCGATCCAGACAACGCAGGGTGTTGGGCTCCCAGTAGGCGTTGAGATTGAGGCTCTGCTCGCACTTGTCGCGGGTATCAAACGCACGATCGGTTTTATCAAACTCTTTTTCGACGCGGGTGTTCACTTTGTTGCGCAGCATGCGCGTGTCATTCCATTGCTCTTTATCCTGGCGCGCCGCTTCATTGCTCAGCGCGGAACTGCCATCTTCGATAATCAGACGATTAGTATTCGCAGTGGCAGTGAATGCCGCAGTGGAGAGGAGAACCATCAGCACGGCAGGGATCATTTTTTTCATCACACTATCCTTTAGTTAACGCAAACATCGCCATCCACGACAGCGGTTGCAGCGGGCATGCTTAGAGCCTGGCTCATCAGGGGGCATTGAGGCAGACAGTCTGGACACAGACAGCGCATTACAACCGGCGCGTACAGGGTGTACGTGAGGAGGGTGAGCACTGCCCAGGTTCAGACGGACAAATAAAACAGCCTGATGGGCCTGGCTCTTAGTATATCATCGCCGTTTCTTTGCTCACCAGCAGTGAGTCGTTTGTTTACGTTAAGGAGAGGTAAGAGTGCTGATTAAAACCGCCTTGCTGTTTTTTATTACCGCACTGGCGGAGATCACCGGCTGCTTTCTGCCGTGGTTATGGCTGAAAAAAGGCGGCTCAGTCTGGTTGCTACTCCCTGCGGCAGCAAGTCTGGCGCTGTTTGTCTGGCTGCTGACGCTGCATCCCGCGGCCAGCGGACGGGTTTATGCCGCCTACGGTGGCGTCTATGTGCTTACCGCGCTGCTCTGGTTGCGGGTGGTGGATGGCGTGAAGCTAAGTGTGTGGGACTGGAGCGGGGCTCTGATCGCATTCAGCGGCATGCTGATTATCGTGATGGGCTGGGGACGCGGGTAACGCCAGCCGTGAGGGCTGGCGCTGCAGGGAGTTAAGGTTTATGCACTTTCAGCCCCGCCAGCGTCTGGCTGACCGGCATCATCTCAAGGCTATTGATGTTGACATGTTTAGGCAGTGTGGCCACCCAGTATACGGCTTCTGTCACATCTTCCGGCGTTAAGGCGGTAGCCCCTTCGTAGACCTGACCCGCTTTGTCATCATCGCCCTTAAAGCGCACGTTGGAAAACTCTGTGCCACCGACCAGACCCGGTTCAATGTCGGTCACACGCAGCGCGGTGCCGTGTAAATCGGTTCGCAGATTCAGGCTGAACTGGCGCACAAAGGCTTTGGTGGCGCCGTAGACGTTGCCGCCGGCATAGGGCCAGCTGCCGGCAATTGAACCGATATTGATGATATGACCGACATCACGCTCCACCATCTGTGGCAGCAGGGCGCGGGTCATATAGACCAGGCCTTTGGTGTTGGTGTCAATCATGTTTTCCCAGTCTTCGACGTTGGCCTTGTGCGCCGGTTCGACGCCCAGCGCCAGACCGGCGTTGTTGACCAGCACGTCGATATTGCGCCATTCCGCCGGTAACTGCGCCACCGCCTCTTCAATGGCGGCACGGTTACGCACATCGAGCTGTACCGTATAAATATTCTCGCCCAGTTCATCCTTCAGCGCTTTTAAACGTTCAGCCCGTCGTCCAGTGGCAATCACTTTATGACCATTCTCAATAAAGCGACGGGTGATGCTTTGACCAAAACCGGCGGTCGCACCGGTGACAAAAATAATCATCTCACTGTTCCTTATGCCATTTTCAGAGTCGATGGCTTCACCATAGCATTTCATTTCCGCTTCTGCGCGTGGAAAAACTGCCTGACCTGTAAACGGATTTTAACGGGTAGCCAGCTGCGCCTTTTCAGGGCAGATTGCACCGTTAAAGGGCAGGTTTGCGGGTAACCCGCCATACTCAAAATGTTCAGGGCGCGCAATATTGAGTAGCAACCGTTTGCATCCGTTCCGCAAACGGTTGCTAAGCCATCTCAGTCCTTATTTGTTGCGCAACTTCCCTCTTTTAACTTATTTGACTGATATTTAAAGAATTTATTCTATTTCAATTCTGGCACGCAGGTTGCACAGTATTATTCAGATAATCATCTGCAGATATAACATCGCGCTTTCAGAAAGGACTACCCATGCTTTCAGCAACCGACACGGCGATACGCGCCAGCTTCTTTGACTTTACCGGCGTGGTGGATCGTCCCGACGACCTGGCCGGCCAGGCCCGCTATCTTGAGGATGCGGTGCTGCTGCTGCGTGATGGATGCGTAGTGGGGCTGGATAGCTGGGAGAATAGCGAGGCGATGCTGGCGGGGCATCCGGTCATCGACCTGCGCGGCAGACTGATCGTGCCGGGCTTTGTCGATACCCACATTCACTATCCGCAGACAGAGATGATTGGCGCATTTGGCGAACAGCTGCTGGAGTGGCTGAATCACTACACCTTCCCGGTTGAAGCGCAGTATCACTGTCCCGATCATGCTGCGCGGATGTCCGCCTTCTTCCTGCATCAGCTGCTTTCCAACGGCACCACCAGCGCGCTGGTGTTTGGCACCGTCCATCCGCAATCGGTGGAGGCGCTGTTCAGCGCCGCCGAAGCGCTGAACATGCGGCTGATTGCCGGGAAAGTGATGATGGATCGCAATGCGCCCGACAACCTGATCGAAACCCCTGAACAGAGCTACCAGCAGACCCGGGCGCTGATTGAGCGCTGGCACCAGCGCGGACGCCTGAGCTACGCCCTGACGCCGCGCTTTGCGCCGACCTCATCCCCACAGCTGCTGGAAAAAGTGCAGCAGCTGCGTCAGGAGTTCCCGGATACCTGGCTGCATACCCATCTCAGCGAAAACCCGCAGGAGGTCGCCTGGGTCAAAGAACTGTTCCCGGAGCGTGAAGGCTATCTGGATGTTTATCATCATCACCAGCTGACCGGCCGCCGCAGCGTCTTTGCTCACTGTCTGCATCTGGAAGAGAACGAATGGCAGTGTCTGCACGATACCGATTCATCCATTGCTTTCTGTCCCACCTCAAACCTGTTTCTCGGCAGTGGCCTGTTTAACCTGAAACGCAGCTGGCAGCAGGGGGTGAAAGTGGGGATCGGCACCGATGTCGGCGCGGGCACCACCTTTAATATGCTGCAGACCCTGGGCGAAGCCTACAAGGTGGGCCAGCTGCAGCACTACCGGCTCAGCGCGGCCGAAGCCTTTTATCACGCCACGCTGGGCGGGGCACGTGCGCTGGATCTCGACCACGTCATCGGAAATTTCAACATCGGTAAAGAAGCAGACTTTGTGGTGCTGGACCCGGCGGTTTCTGCCCTGCAGCAACTGCGCATCGGCAACAGCAAAGATATCTGGGAAAAACTGTTTGTATTAATGACGCTCGGCGACGACCGCAATATTGCCCAGACCTGGGTAGCCGGTCGTCCGGTCTGGCAGCGCGACGCACAGGAGCAAGCCGCATGATCCAGTTTCTGTTAAATAACCAGCTGGTCAGCGAGAATGCGCTCGACCCCAACCTCACGGTACTCAACTACCTGCGCACCGGTCAGCAACGCCCTGGCACCAAAGAGGGCTGTGCATCTGGCGACTGTGGCGCCTGCAGCGTGACTCTGGGCAAAGCCGTCGGGGGAACAATGCAGTATGAAACGATCAACAGCTGCCTGACGCTGGTCTCCGCGTTACAGGGCAAGCAGCTGATTACGGTTGAGGATCTGCGTCACGGCCGCGCACTGCATCCGGCGCAGCAGGCGATGGTCGACTGTCACGGCTCGCAATGCGGATTCTGCACGCCGGGCTTTGTGATGTCGCTGTTCAGCCTGCAAAAAACCGCTTCGGGCTGGGATCGCCATCAGGCGGAAACTGCGCTGGCGGGCAACCTCTGCCGCTGCACCGGTTACCGGCCGATTATGGCCGCCGCCGAACAGCTCTGCTCGCAGCCGGTGACAGACCAGTTCGATCAAGGTGCCGCCGCAACCGTGCAGCGGCTTGAGGCGCTGGCAACCCCGGAGATGCAGGAATTAGGGGGTGAGGGCCGCCGTTGCTTCCTGCCCAAAACTCCGGCTCAGCTGGCGGCGATCTATCTGGCACATCCCGAGGCGAGGCTGATTGCCGGTGGCACCGATCTCAGCCTGCAGATTACCCAGCAGCATAAAAGAATACCGTTGCTGATTGCGCTGGAGCAGGTTGCCGCGCTTAAAGTCTGCAGCGAATTTGATGACCATTACCTGCTGGGCGCAGGGGCTTCGCTGCAGCAGGTCAGCGAATTTCTTGCCAGCCGCATTCCCGGCGTCAGCGCGATGCTGCAACGCTTTGCCTCGCTGCAAATTCGTCTGCAAGGCACATTAGGTGGCAACATCGGTAACGCTTCCCCCATTGGCGACGCCTCGCCGGCGCTGCTGGCCCTGAACGCCAGCCTGTTGTTACAGCGCGGTGAGCAGCAGCGCAGCCTGCCGCTGGATCAGTTCTTTACCGGCTATCGCCAGACCCGGCTCGAAAAAGGGGAGTTTATTCGCGCCATTCGCATCGATAAGGTGACGGTGTCACCTGATTTTGTGGCCTGGAAAGTGTCCAAACGGCTGGACGATGATATCTCAGCCGTGTTCGCCGCCTTTAATCTGCAGATTGAACAGGGCGTGGTCAGCAGTGCCCGCATCGCCTTTGGTGGCATGGCGGCCACACCGCAGCGTGCCCGTCACTGTGAACAGGCATTCATCGGTCAGCCACTGAATTCCGTGACGGTGTCACGCGCTGCCGCGGCGCTGGCAGAGGATTTCCAGCCGCTCTCCGATTTCCGCGCCAGCAGTGACTATCGTCTGCAGGTCGCGCGCAACCTGCTGCGCCGCTACTGGCATCGCCACAACGGCGAAATAACCTGTATTGAGGTGGCCCGCTATGTCTCATAACCGTCCTGAACTCAACGAAGAGGTCATTAAGGCGCAGTATGCCGCTGATTTACAGAGCGGCGTCGGTCGCAGTAACCGCCATGAGAGCGCGGAAAAACATGTCTCCGGCGAGGCGCGTTTTATTGACGATAAGCCGGAGCTGCCGGGTCTGCTGCATCTCTGTCCGCGCCTGAGTGAGTATGCTCATGCGCGCATCCTGCATATTGATGTGCAGCCCTGTTATGCCGTTCCCGGCGTCGTCAGCGTCCTGACCTGGCAGGATGTGCCGGGCATCAATGATGTCGGGCCGCTGGAGCCGGGCGACCCGCTGCTGGCCCATGACAAAGTAGAGTATCTGGGACAGATCGTGATCGCGGTGGCGGCGGAATCCCCCGAAGCTGCCCGTCTTGGCGCGGACGCTGCGGTAATTGAATATGAGGTGCTGGAACCGCTGCTGGATGTGGAACAGGCGCTGGCTCAGGGCAGCTTTGTGCAGGAACCTCACATTCACCAGCGCGGTGATGTGGAAGCGGCCCTGGCGCGTGCGCCGCATCGGGTCAGTGGGGCGTTTCACATTGGCGGCCAGGAGCATTTCTATCTGGAAACCCAGACGGCAATGGTTATTCCCGGTGAAGATCAGCAGTTGCAGGTCTTCTCATCAACCCAGAACCCCACCGAAGTGCAGAAACTGGTGGCGGAAGTGATGGGCATCAGCCTGAATCAGGTGACGATAGATATGCGCCGGATGGGCGGTGGCTTTGGTGGTAAAGAGACGCAGGCGGCCGGTGTCGCCTGTCTCTGCGCCATCGTGGCGCGCCAGACCGGCCGGGCAGCGAAGATGCGGCTTTCACGTCGCGACGATATGCGCGTCACCGGCAAACGCCATCCGTTCTTTGTGCGCTACGAAGCGGGCGTTGAAGAGGATGGGCGTCTGTGCGGCATCAAAATCGATCTGGCCGGAAACTGCGGTTATTCGCTGGATCTTAGCGGATCGATTGTCGATCGTGCCATGTTCCACGCTGATAACGCCTATTACCTCGGGGATGCGCGGGTAACCGGCTATCGCTGCCGCACGAACACCGCCTCGAACACCGCCTATCGGGGTTTTGGCGGGCCACAGGGCATGGTGGCGATTGAACAGATCATGGATCACATCGCCCGTGAGCGCGGGCTGGATCCGCTGGCGCTGCGCAAGCGTAACTACTATGGCAAGCAGGATCGCAACATCACCCATTACCACCAGCAGGTAGAGGATAACCTGCTGGATGAGATTACCGAACAGCTGGAGCAGAGCAGCGACTATCAGGCTCGCCGCGCGGAGATTAAGGCGTTTAATGCCCGCAGTCCGCTGCTGAAACGCGGTCTGGCGCTGACGCCGGTGAAATTCGGCATCTCCTTTACCTCCAGCTTTCTCAATCAGGCGGGGGCGCTGATCCTGATCTACACCGACGGCACGGTGCAGCTTAACCACGGCGGCACCGAGATGGGCCAGGGCCTGAACACCAAGGTGATTCAGATTGTCGCCGAAGTGCTGCAGATTGAGATCGATAAAATTCAGATCACCGCCACCGACACCGGCAAAGTGCCCAACACCTCGCCAACCGCGGCCTCCAGCGGGGCTGACCTCAATGGCAAAGCGGCGCAGAATGGTGCAGAGATCCTGCGCGACCGCATGACCGCCATGCTCTGCGAGCTACACCAGTGCGACGCGTCGGCGGTGAGCTTCCGCAACGGGGTAGTGCGCGCCGGAGATAAACATTACACCTTCGCCGAGGTGGCGAAGCTGGCGTGGCTGAATCAGGTGCCGCTCTCCGCCACCGGCTACTACCGCGTGCCGGGGATTCATTACGACCGGGTCGCGGGACGCGGGACGCCGTTCTATTACTACGCTTACGGTGCAGCCTGCTGTGAAGTGGTGATTGATACTCTGACCGGCGAATCCCGCCTGCTGCGTGCCGACATTTTGCATGACGTCGGCGCCTCGCTGAATCCGGCCATCGACATCGGCCAGGTTGAAGGTGGCTTTATTCAGGGCGTCGGCTGGCTTACCTGCGAAGAGCTGGTGTGGAGTGATAAAGGCCAGCTGCTGACCGATGGACCGGCGAGCTACAAAATTCCCGCCATCAGCGACGTTCCGGCGGACCTGCGGGTCACGCTGGTGGAGAACCGTAAAAACCCTAAAGACACGGTGTTCCACTCCAAGGCCGTAGGTGAACCGCCGTTTATGCTGGGCATCGCCGCCTGGTGTGCCCTGCAGGATGCGGTCGCCAGCGTCTCCGATTACCGGCAGCACCCACTGCTGGATGCGCCCGCCACGCCGGAGCGCATCTTCTGGGGCGTGCAACGCCTGGCGGGAGGGGTTGATGATTTATCATGACTGGATTGGCGTGCTGCATCAGCTGCGTGAAAAACGTCAGAGCTGCGTATTAATCACCGTGCTCAGTGAGCACGGTTCGGTGCCGCGCGACAGCGGCAGCAAAATGGTGGTGACGCAGCAGGAGAGTTATCTCACCATCGGTGGCGGTCATCTGGAGTTTGAGTGCATCGCCCAGGCCAGGGCGATGTTGCAGAGTGGGGCGACTGCGCCACACACCGAGGATTTCAGCCTGGGCGCTCGGCTTGGCCAGTGCTGTGGCGGCAAAACCACGCTGCTGTTTGAGCCGCTGCTGCAGGCGCAGCCGGAGATCTACCTTTTTGGCGCAGGCCATGTGGGACAGGCCCTGGTCAATCTGCTGTCAACGTTACCCTGTCACATAAACTGGATCGATAGCCGTCCGGCGCAGTTCAGCCACGTTCCCGCTGGCGTGGTGACGCTGCAGCCGGACGATCCGCTCGACTGCGTAGCACAGGCACCCGCAGGCAGCTACTTCATCATCATGACCCATCATCATCCCCTCGACTTCGAACTGTGCGAGGCGGTGCTGAAGCGCGGCGATTTCCGCTATGCCGGGGTGATCGGTTCTGAAACGAAAAACCAGCGTTTCCGCTACAGGCTGGCGGGCAAGGGCGTCGCGAGCGAACCGCTGGCGCGGCTGCGCTGTCCGATTGGCCTGCCGGACGTCAAAGGCAAGCTGCCCGCCGAGATTGCGGTGGCGATTGCCGGTGAAATCATCAGCGTTTATCAGCAGCACGTCGCCTGAGTTGTCGCCTGCGCGGCAACCTGTCAGGATAAGACTTTGCGATGCCCACCAGGAGCGAACCATGAACGCCCGTCAGAATCCCTTCTTTAGCGTCAGCACACTGCCTTACCAGACTCCTCCTTTTGACCAGATTGAGGAGCAGGATTTTCTGCCCGCGCTGCAGGCGGGCATTGAGGAGAAGCGTCAGGAGATCGAGGCGATCGCACTGAACAGCGACGCGCCCAGCTTTTTCAACACTTATGAGGCGCTGGAGAGGAGCGGACAACTGCTCAACCGGGTGAATCTGGTGTTCAGTGCCATGACCTCGGCGCATACCAGCCCGTATCTGCAGCAGGTGGATGAGGAAATTGCGCCTCAGCTCACCGCGCTCAACGATGACATCATGCTTAACCGCCCGCTGTTTTCGCGGCTCGATGCGGTCTATCTGCAGCGCGCTAAACTGGATGCTGAATCAAAACGGCTGGTTGAGGTGATCTGGCAGCGCTTTCAACTGGCGGGGGCTAATCTGCCGGAAGCGCAGAAACAGCAGCTCAAGACACTGAATCAGGAAGCGGCCCGCCTCGGTACCCGCTTCACCAACAAATTGCTGGCCGCCACTAAAGCGGGCGGGCTGGTCGTCGATGATCTGCAGAAGCTGGCGGGACTCTCACCGGCCGATCTGGCGGTGGCGCAGGCGGAAGCGCAGGCACGCGGACTGGAAAAGCGCTGGCTGCTGGTGCTGCAAAACACCACCCAGCAACCCGCACTACAGAGCCTGGCCGATCGCGCAACCCGTGAAGCGCTGTTTAAGGCGGGCGTCACGCGCACTGAAAAAGGCGATGAGAACGACACCCGCGAGCTGGTATTACGTCTGGCGCAGGTCAGGGCGGAGCAGGCGCGGCTGCTGGGATTTGCCAGCTATGCCGAGTGGAAGTTACAGGATCAGATGGCCAAAACGCCTAAGGCGGCGCTGGCGTTTATGCATAACATCGTGCCTGCCGCGCGCAGTCGTGCGGAGCGTGAAGCGGCGGCTATCCAGCAGACCATCGACCAGCAGCAGGGCGATTTTACCCTGCAGGCCTGGGACTGGCGTTTTTATGCCGAACAGGTGCGGCGTGCCCGTTACGATCTGGATGAGAGCCAGATTAAGCCCTACTTTGAACTGAATTCGGTGCTGCAGAATGGCGTGTTCTGGGCGGCGACGCAGCTCTATGGCATCCGTTTCACGCCGCGACAGGATCTGCCGGTTTATCATCCCGACGTCCAGGTCTATGAGATTTTTGACGCCGATGAGACCCCGCTGGCGCTGTTTTACACCGACTTTTTTAAGCGCGACAGCAAAGGCGGCGGTGCCTGGATGAGCAACTTCGTCAACCAGTCTACGCTGCTCGACAGCAAACCGGTGATCTACAACGTCTGTAACTACACCAAACCGCCAGCCGGTGAACCGGCGCTGCTGAGCTGGGACGACGTCATCACGATGTTTCACGAGTTCGGTCACACGCTGCACGGTCTGTTTGCCAGCCAGCGCTATCCGAGCCTGTCGGGAACGGAAACCCCGCGCGATTTCGTCGAGTTTCCTTCGCAGATCAACGAGCACTGGGCCAGCGAGACAGCGGTGTTCCGCAACTACGCTCGCCACTATCAGACTCAGGCGCTGATGCCCGCTGAGCTGCATGAAAAAATCGTCCGGGCCGCCACGTTCAACAAAGGCTACGAGATGAGCGAGCTGCTGGCTGCCGCGCTGCTGGATCTGCACTGGCACAGCCTTAACCGTGATTCCGCGCCGCAAAGCGTGGAGGGATTCGAGCAGCAGGCGTTACAGAGCGATAATCTGGCGCTGACGGCGGTGCCGCCGCGCTATCGCTCAAGCTATTTCCAGCACATCTGGGGCGGTGGCTATGCAGCAGGTTATTACGCCTATATCTGGACGCAGATGCTCGCCGACGATGGCTATCAGTGGTTTGCGGAACAGGGCGGACTGACGCGTGAGAACGGTGACCTCTTCCGACAGAAAATTCTGTCGCGGGGGAACAGCAGCGATCTTAAAACACTGTATGAAAGCTGGCGGGGCGGGCCTCCGCAGCTGGAGCCCATGCTGAAAAATCGTGGTCTGGCGGATTCATAGCAGAACGGGCTGTCACGCGCTGGTCGCGCTGGCAGCCCGGTTTTATTCGTGTTAACCCAGCGGGCCACCTTCAATGGTTTCGCACATTCCGGCCAGCACCCGTTCACCGGTTTCGCTTTTCAGAGAGTCATACCATTCTGCCGTGATTGCCGGATCGCGCGCATGGGTGACGTCACAGCGTTTGCGCGCTTTCAGTACCAGATCTTTTACCCGTTCAACCCGTCGCGCCTGATAGCGCAGCAGTGCATCTTCAATACCCAGTGAATGAGAAGCCAGCGTCGAGGCCAATACCACGGCATCTTCCATCGCCGCGCAGCCGCCCTGGCCGATATCGGGCGTGGTGCTGTGGGCGGCATCGCCCAGCAGGGCCACTCGTCCTTTAACAAAGCAGCTGAAAGGTTCAATGTCGTGGATCTCAACCCGATTGGTGGTGTCAGGATTGATTGCCGCGATCAGCTGCTGTACCGGCTCCGCCCAGCCCTGAAAATAACCGGTTAAGTCCGTTTTCACCGTACTGCGATCCTGCGGCAGTCCCTTCGGCAGCGGCACATCAAAGAAGAAGTAGAATCGATTGCCGCTGACCGGCATCAGCGACACCCGCTTGCCGTCACCGACAAAGGTGGTCCACTGATCGGCGGGCGCAATCCTCTCATCTATAGTGACCAGGCCATTCCAGTTAACGTAACCGGCGTAACGTCGTTCAAGCTTCTGCTCCAGCACATACTCGCGGATCACCGAATGGGTGCCATCGGCGGCAATCAGGAAATCGCCGGTGGCCTGAGTGTTGTCGGAAAAGGTGGCAATCACGCCACTGCCGGTCTGCTCGACCTGGATCACCCGCTTACCAAACTGCACCCGTTCACGCCCGAAGGTATCAATCAGCATCGCCTGCAGTTCTGCCCGCGCCACCGGACAGGGATATTCGCCAACCTGCTGCACCAGCGGCGCCATACTGAAGCGGGTCAGGGGCGCGCCGGTGGTGCCATCGTGATAGGCCATATAGGCCATGTTCCCGCCCAGCTCACGCAGCGCGGTTTTCATGCCCAGCGCATTCAGGCATTTAACCCCGTTGGGCCAGATGGAAATCGCCGCGCCGACGGGCTTCATCTCCTTTACGGCTTCAAAGACCTCAACGTCAATTCCGGATTTCTCCAGCGCAATGGCACTACTCATGCCGCCTATACCGCCACCAATCACGATTGCTTTCATAATGCTCTCCTGTCTGCATACGTCACTTCCTGCAACTTTTGTACCAGAGAGATGGTGGTAGAGAGTTTCATATAAATAACAATGTAAATCATAGGCTTAATGTATAATGGGGGGCACATGACTCCCGCCTTCCTCTTAATCAGTTGCACTGAATTGTGGCAAACGGGCGTGCAAAAAGGGTGCGGCTATAACCGTACTGCATAATTTGTTTCATTACCGCCCGTCTGTGTCTGTGTTAATCATCAGCCAGTGAAACGCGCCGGGCACTTTTCAGCATGGTCATTCTTATTACTTTAAAAGTTATTAACTAAAATCCTCATCCGCTTCGCTAATATTCCTGACAATTAATTAAACATTTACATAACAACTGGCGCGAATATTTCCCGGGAAATAATCGTTATATTCAATAAGGGGTTAGCCTGACACAGTTAAACACACCTGTTAATAAAAAATGCAAATTCATAACCAGACACAACTGTGTCTGTTTTAGCACCGTGCGCAATCATTAGCAAAAGCGTTCAGGCCGCGTCATTACGGGCTTTTAGGATATTGCTCAGACCCGCCAGTCACGATCACGTGATATAGATCACTCCGGACACAAGGACTCTGGAAGGCGAACATGAAAATTGGAATCACGAATAACCAGTATCCGGAACAGCGTAATATCTTAGTTAATCCGGATAACGAATATATCAATCTGAAAAAGAGCAATCTGTTCTACTTTATTAACCCGCTACGAACCCGATTGCTCAAAAAAAATAAAACCTTTGTCTTTCAGCCTGTGCCTTTTTCAGGGGCATCGCGGGCTGACATCCTGCATCTGTTCAATGAAGTGGCGATAACCCATCAGAAGTGGGTCGCGTCGTTTGAAACGGAGCTGCCGCGTGTGCTGCCGGTGGCGGGCGTCGCCAAGCAGGACAACCCCGAGCTGAAACGCCTCATTCCTTATCTGTTAAAAGATAACTGCCTGGGGTTGATTGCCATCTCAGATGCCACCCTGAACATTCAGATGAAACTGTTCAGGCCGGATATTGCCCAGCAAATCCGCCGTAAAACCCTGGTGCTGCATCCGCCGCAGAAGCTGTTTGTCCAGCAGAAAACGCCGCGTCAGCCCGGTATTCTGAAACTGACCTTTGCCGGTAACGAGTTCTACCGCAAAGGCGGGGCTGAAGTCGTGCTGGCGATCAGTGAGCTGATTGAAGAGCGCAAACTGGAAGAGTCGCAGCTGGATGTGCAGCTGATTGGCGATCTCGCCAAGCGTCGTAACGTGGCGCACCGCCAGTTCCAGGATGATGAGACGTTCTATAGTGGCATTGAGAACCGCATCAAACGCTATCGCTGCTTCACGCATCATTCACAGATGGATAACGGCGCCCTGATGCAGCTGTTCCGCCAGAGCGATGCCGGACTGCTACCAACCTGGCAGGAGACGTACGGTTTCTCGGTACTGGAGATGCAGGCTAACGGCTGCCCGGTGATCACCAGCAACGTGCGCGCGTTGCCAGAGATTAATCCTGCCAGCGCAGGCTGGGTGATTGCGAGTCCGCTTAACGCTGACCGTGAGTACAGTATTACCTCGCCAGAGCAGAAAACGCAGCTACGCCAGTCGCTGGTGGAGGGGCTGAAATCGATACTGCTCGCCATTATCGAACGTCCTGAGATGCTGCAGGAGAAAGGTGAGGCGGCGATTCTGCGCATCAAAGATCAGCATGACACCCAGCGTTACATTGCCCGGCTCAACGATATCTACAGCCGTGGCGTGATTAATGTCACTCAACATCCCCCTGTGGTCTCAATTTGATTAGATTTCTCTGACGTGGCGCGCCAGACTGGCCATACTTAGTGCAGCGTCCCTCTGGAGAACTCTTATGAAAATGATCATCAGCCTGCTGCTGTCCGGATTACTGGGCAGCAGCGCCTTCGCTCAGCCCGCACCGCTTTTTCCGGCCCGCGCGCCCCTGGCACAGCTGACGCCCGTCGCTGCCCGCTGCGATGTCTCCGCCTGTCAGACCAACTGCTACACAGAACAATCGCACTGCAACACCCGGGAAAACGGTGGCTGCAGTTCTCAGGCTCAGATGTGCGTGCAGGCCTGTGCCGACCAGTGTAAATAATTTAATTGAGTGAAGAATCCCTTAGTTGCCAATGAAAAAGTCTTTGTTTTATCTCGCGTTATTCTCTCTTTCTGCCAGCTGTGTCGCCGCCGATCTCTCTTCACAGCAGGTTACTTCTCTGGTTAAAGCCGCGATCGAACCGCTGATGGAGCAGCAGGAGATCCCCGGCATGTCGGTGGCGGTGCTTTACAAAGGCCGGGCGCAGTTTGTGAACTTCGGCGTGGCCGATCTCGAATCACGCCGCCGGGTCACGGAAAACACGCTGTTTGAGCTGGGGTCAGTGAGCAAAACCTTTACTGGTACCCTGGCCGGCGTCATGATCCGCAACGGCGAAATACGCCTTAACGATCCGGTGCAAAAGTACTGGCCGCAGCTGACCGGTGAGCAGTGGCGTCCGGTGCGGATGCTGCATCTGGCGACCTATACCGCGGGCGGCCTGCCTTTACAGTTGCCGGATGACGTCACCGATCAGGCTTCGCTGCTGCGTTTCTATCAGGAATGGCAGCCAGAGGCAGCGCCCGGCACGCTCCGGCAGTACTCTAACGCCAGCATCGGTCTGTTTGGTTCGCTGATGGTGAAGGGCGATTATGAGCAGGCGATGGCGCGAAATGTGTTTCAGCCACTGCGTCTGACGCGCACCTATATCACCGTGCCGCCCTCGATGATGCTGGACTACGCCTGGGGCTATAAAAATGGCCAGCCGGTACGGGTCTCACCCGGCATGCTGGATGCAGAAGCCTACGGCGTTAAATCCACTGCGCGTGACATGCTCACCTTTATGCAGGCAAATGTGGATCCTAACCGCCTCTCTTCGGGTAATGCCGTGCTGCGTAATGCCATTCGCACCGCGCAGGCGCGCTACTTCAAAGTCGGCACTTTGTTTCAGGGACTGGGCTGGGAGATCTACGACTGGCCGGTGACTGCCGATACGCTGATGGGCGACAGCGATAATGGAGTTGCGCTGCAACCCCGCCCGGCAACGCTGCTCAATCCGGTCGGGCCATCGCAGAGCGCCAGCTGGGTGCATAAAACCGGTGCAACCAATGGTTTTGGTGCCTATATCGCCTTTATTCCTGAGAGGAACAGCGGCGTCGTGATACTCGCCAACAAGAATTACCCTAATCCGCTGCGTATAAAGGCGGCGTGGCAGATTCTGCAGGCGTTACAGCAGGAGAAGCCTGAGTAACAGGCATCACGCTTGCTAAGCGACGGGGTAAAGCTGGCACCGCCTGTTCATTTGCGCTAAAATAAAAATCAAATGAACAGGAGGCTGCTATGTCTATCGCCATCTACACACCCGCTCAGCATCGTCGCGACAATTCGCTGCTGCATGCTCTGAATCTGCCGGAAACACTGCCTGATGCGCACCAGCGTATTGCGGTAGGGTTCAGCAGCGGCGTGCTGAAACGCACGGCGTCGTTGTCTACTTTTGACGAGGGCTGGCTGTGCCGTCTGGCGGGCATTGATCGCACCACCTACAACCGCAAAGTCAAAGATCCGCAGCAGACCTTTTCGCCCGATCAGAGCGGACGGATCTACATGCTGATCCGCGTCCTCTCTGCCGCCAGTAAACTGTTCCGCGACGACAGGCAGCGTCTGGTGCAGTGGCTGGAAACGCCCGCCAAAGCGCTGGGCGGTAAGAAACCGGCGGAGATGACCACCACGGTGGCGGGTGCAGAAGCGGTGATTAACCTGATTGGCCAGCTTGAGCATGGCGTGATTACCTGATGGCAGTACGTTTCTTTCGCCTGGTGAAGAGTGAGTATGCGATAACCGCCTTTGATGGTTTTGGTGCCCGCACTTACGGGGGGCGCTGGAATTCCGTGGGAACGGTCTGTGTCTATATGGGATCAAGCCGGGCGCTCTGTGTACTTGAGGCGCTGGTTCATCTCACCATTCAGGATCTGTCACACGACTACTCAATGCTGTCGATTAGCGTCCCTGAATCGCTGATTACCGAGCTCTCGCTGGCGGCACTCCCCGATGACTGGCAGGCCGATCCTGCGCCATCGTCCACACGGCAGATCGGTGACGACTGGCTTGCCAGCCCGGATAACGGCCTGGTGCTGAAGGTGCCGAGCACGCTGACCGGTGAGTGGAATGCGCTGTTCAATCCCCGTCATCCGGCAGCGGCTGGCATCATCAGTAAGGTGGTGGTGGAGCCATTTTTCTTCGATCCGCGTTTCAGGCTGCAGTAGGGCACGGATTCGCCACTTTCCTAAGCGCAACATCTCACATCACGCTGGGGCCTGCGATCCCGCTAGCGCCTGCGCCGCGCAGATCAGCGCCAGATGACTCAGCCCCTGTGGCATATTGCCGCGCCAGCTCTGGCTGCGGACGTCATACATCTCATTGAAGATATCGACGTTACCGTGGCCGTTCAGCGTAGCCAGGATCTCCTGCATCGCCTGTTCTGCCTCATCCGCCTCACCCATCTCTGCCCAGGCTTCCACCAGCCAGAAGGCGCAGGCGAGAAAGGTACTCTCTTCTTCTCTTACCCCGCTGTAGCGATAGAGCATGGCGCTGCCGTCACCCAGTTTTTGCCGGATAGCACGGTAGGTCGAGATCATCCGCTGCGGATTGACCGCGTTGCCGTAGCTGTGAACCAGCGCCAGCGACGCGTCGAGGCGATCGTCACTGCCGGCGTAAAAGAGATAAGCCTGCTGTTGCTCTGACCAGCAGTGAGACTCAATCCAGTCGCGGATACGGTCACGTTCCCGCTGCCAGCGTCCCAGCCAGGTCGGTTCGATATGCTGGCTTTCTGCCAGCGCCACCGCCCGATCCAGCGCCATCCAGCAGGCCATTTTGGAGTGGGTGTAGTGTTGCAGCTCCGGTAGCTCCCAGATGCCGCAATCCTTCTGCCGCCAGTGATCGGCGCAGCAGTTCGCCAGCTCGCCCAGCATGCGCGAGGTGGTGATATCCAGCACGTGTCCCGCCTCGATAAAATGCTGGGCTGTCACCAGCATGTCGCCATACATACTGAGCTGCAACTGGTCGCGGGCATTATTGCCGACCCGCACGGGCTGAGAGTTCTGATAGCCGCTCAGCGGCGGATAACGCTCAGCGGGGACCTCATCACCATTCAGGGCATAGCAGGCGCGCAGCCTGACGCCATGGCGCATGATGGTCTGCGACAGCCAGGAAAAGGCCGCCTTACAATCTTCCAGCGCTCCGAGATAGACGAAGGCTTTAATAATCAGGCAGGCGTCGCGCACCCAGGCGTAGCGGTAATCATAATTTTTCTCGCCGCCGATCCCCTCCGGCAGGGAGGTGGTGGCAGCAGCAGCCAGTGCGCCGGTCGGGGAGTACCAGAGAAACTTCAGCGACAGGGCAGAGCGCTTCACCAGCGTCGGGTAGCGGCCCTCATAACTCAGGCTCTCCACCCAGCTGGTCCAGCCGGTGTGGCTGGTTTCAATCCGCTGATCGATAGCCTCCAGCGGCGGCACCGCCAGTGGCTCTTTCTCGGTCACCAGCAGCGCGCAGAGCGAGCGGGAACCGGCATAGGTACGCAGCGTAGCGCAGACCTGCTCGTCATCCAGCTCTGTGATCTGAATATCTTCGCTGGTTCGCAACATCGCCATGATCTCCGCGATGTGAAACACCTTGCCTTTCTCATTATCGGCCACCCACGGTGAACGGGTTTCGGCGGCGGTGCCGAAGCGCAGGGTGATCGCTAATTCCACTTCACCGCTGACACCCTCTATGCGGCGAGCCAGTTCGCACCAGGGCAGACGGCCCGCCAGCGTGCTGTTAATCGATTCGGTCAGCAGCACGGTGCCGTCACGGGTTTCGAAGCGGGTCTCCAGCACATTGCTGTTATCGCGGTAGCGGCGTGAGACCTGATAAGGCGCACGCGGGACAATCTGGAAGTAACCACCGAGTCCGGCATCAAGCAGGCGATCAAACAGGGGCTTTGCGTCGAGATTGGGCGCGCACCACCAGTCAATTGAACCGTCCGGCGCAATCAGCGCAACAGAACGGCCTTCACCAATGGCGGCATAATCACCCAGGCCCGCAAAGCCCTCTTTTCTGACCGGCGAATGAAAGATCGGGTTTTCCATAATCTGCTTCCTTATATCACGGTGGCGAAGTTTCTTAAGCGGGGCAAAAGCGGGACAAAAAAATGGCCGCGTTATGCGGCCACCTGAGTGAGATTACAGCGTACCGGTGCCGCCATCAGAACACCAGACCTGCCCGGAGGAGTAACTGCTCTCGGTTGAGGCCAGGGTAACGTAGAGTGGGGCGATCTCAACCGGCTGGCCCGGACGGCCCATCGGTGTATCGGCACCAAACTGCTTCACTTTCTCCATCGGCTGTCCGCCGCTGGACTGCAGCACGGTCCAGTACGGTCCTGGTGCAACGGCATTAACCCGGATACCGTCGCCACCCAGCTGCTTCGCCAGGGATTTGGTAAAGGCGACGATGGCCGCTTTGGTCTGCGCATAGTCGAGCAGAATATCGCTGGGTTTAAACGCCTGTACGGACGAGGTATTAATAATGGACGCACCGCGTGGCAGATATTCCAGCGCCGCTTTGGTGATCCAGAACATCGCATAAACGTTGGTTTTAAACGTTGCGTCAAAATCTTCCGTACTCAGGGTCCGGATGGACTCATTAAATTGCTGACGACCGGCGTTATTAACCAGAATATCCAGGCCACCTAATTTATCGGCTGCCTCTTTGACCAGCTGCTGACAGAATTCTTCAGAACGAATGTCGCCCGGAATAGCAAAAACTTTACGGCCTTCCGCTTCGATTAATTTAATCACTTCATCGGCGTCGGGCTGTTCTTCCGGCAGGTAGTTAATCACCACATCTGCGCCTTCACGGGCATAAGCGATAGCCACCGCGCGGCCAATACCGGAGTCACCGCCGGTGATCAGCGCCTTGCGGCCGGTCAGTCGGCCCGTGCCGCGATAGCTGGTTTCACCGTGGTCGGGAACCGGGATCATTTTGCTGGCCAGGCCTGGCGCCTGTTGTGGCTGATCCTCAAAAGGAGGTTTAGGAAATTGATCCAGATCGAGCGTCTTGTTAGTTGGTGTAGCCATTGTATGCTCCTTGAACAGAGTTATCTGAGACATTAAGCCTGGCACAAATGTGATATTTGTCACATCTGACTGCTGATTCATTGAGCAGTTAAAACCAGAAGAACTTAATAATGCAGATAAAGCGTAGACAGAAAATCGGAACACTGTGCAGTAGCGTCCGATTATTTTTCAGTGCAGGGGCGGGATATTTAAAGCGAAGCGTAAGATCGGTTGTGGATTATTTCAGGGCGTAATTACATAGCGGAAGAAAATAAAAAAGGGCGGTTAACCGCCGCGTACCGAACCGCGCCAGACCACATCTGCCGGATATATTCTCCGCTCCTGCTGCTGTTCATTTTTGGGCATCAGCGTCTCCGGTTGCGCTTCCGTCTCTACCAGCCAGGCAATGGCATCGCGGGCGAATTGCTCCACCGGCTGTGCAAAGGTCGTGAGGTTGTAAGAGGCCCAGCCCGACTGCGCGATATTATCGTGTCCGATGATGCAGAGATCGTCCGGAATACGCAGCGCAAAGCGGTGACGCGCCTCATCCATAAAGCCGCAGGCGAGCAGGTCGGTGGCACAGTACACCGCATCAGGGCGAACTTTACGCGTCAGCAGACGCTGGGCCAGAATCTGGCCGCTTTCGTAAGAGGTGGTGCCGAACCGCTCCACCTGGACCGTGACGCCCACTTTCTGCGCGGCGGCCAGAAAATCCGCTTCGCGCTTCAGCAGACTCGGCGTTCCCGCCAGCGAATTGACAAAGGCGATGCGGCTGCATCCCGCCCGCACAAACGCGTTAACCGCCATTTCTGCGGCGGGGCGGGAGTCGAGGTTGATACTGAGCGTGCCGGGCAGGGATTCGTCGCGGTTAATCAGCACCAGATGCTGACCATGTTTGTAGCAGAGTCGGGTGATACCGCTGTCCGGCATGCCGGAGAGAATAATCGATGCGTCGGCGCGAAAATTAATCGCCTGCTGCAGCGCGGCGGAAACGCGCGCATCGGATCGGTCAGTGTTAATCAGCATCGCCACTTTTCCCGCTTCCTGCAGATACTGGGTCATCCAGCGCACCAGGCTGGCACGGTAGGGCGTGTCCACCTCGGAGGCAATTAAGCAGACGATGCCGCTGCGGTTGCGCACCAGGCCGCGCGCCAGATGATTGACGTGATAGCCCAGTTCCTCCGCCGCTCTCATCACCCGCTGACGGGTAGCATCTGACACGCTGGCCCCCGGTGTAAAGGTGCGGGAGACTGCTGAGCGGGAGACGCCCGCCCGGTCAGCCACATCCTGCGCACTCACCACCGCCTTTAGCTGCTGCATGTTCTCTCCTCGCCTGAAATTGTCTGCACTGAGTTTGCCTGAAGTTGCAAGGCTGTGCAAAAAATACAGATGGGCGAAAGATTTCAAATTTGTGACAGCGACTGACAATTGCTTAACAACTGAATTGACACTGCAGCAGGGCCGCCTTACTAATCTGCACATATGTTTGCACACATGTGCAAAAGCTGGCGCGCCTGCGTCATCCAGCCCAGGAGAACACCATGCGTTATTCCTCTCTGCTCGCTGCTGTAATCGTCTGCCCTATAGTGCCGTTTGCTGCCTCGGCGGCGGGCAATCTTAATATGATCTGCTCAGCCGATGTGGTGGTGTGCGAACAGATGACCACGCTGTTCAGCCAGTCCCATCCCGATATTAAACTCAGCATGGTGCGGCTCTCTGCCGGTGAAGCCTATGCCCGTATCCGCAGCGAGGCACGCAATCCCCGTACCGATATCTGGTGGGCCGGTACCGGCGATCCGCATATGCAGGCCGCCGAAGAGGGGCTGACCCAGGCCTATAAATCGCCACTGCTCGATCAGCAACAGCCCTGGTCACAAAAAGTGGCGGAGATCTCCGGTTATCGCACCGTGGGCGTTTATGCCGGTGCGCTGGGCTGGGGCTATAACACCAGACTGCTGGCGGAGAAAAAGCAGAAAGTGCCTGCCTGCTGGGCGGATTTACTCGACCCTGGCTTTAAAGGCGAGATTCAGATCGCCAATCCCAACTCTTCCGGCACGGCCTATAACACCCTGGCGACGCTGGTGCAGATCATGGGCGAAGACAAAGCCTTTGACTACCTGAAGAAGCTCAACGCCAACATCTCGCAATATACCAAGTCCGGCTCTGCTCCGGTCAAAGCCGCCGCGCGCGGTGAAACCACCATCGGCATTGTCTTTATGCATGATGCCGTCGCGATGGAAGTAGATGGCTTCCCGATTAAGCCCGTCGCGCCCTGTGAAGGCACTGGCTATGAAATAGGTTCGATGTCGATCATCAAAGGGGCACGAAACCTGGCCAATGCCAAAGCCTGGTATGACTGGGCGCTCAGCGCTAAAGCACAGTCGCATATGAAAGAGGCGAAATCGTTCCAGCTGCCCTCTAACCGCAAGGCGGAGATCTCTGAATATGCACCGCGCTTCGAGAACATCAGGCTGATCGATTATGACTTTAAAACCTATGGTGACTCAGCAAAACGCAAAGCGCTGCTGGGCCGCTGGGATAAAGAGATTGGTGCCAGCGCACAATAACGGTGGTGCGCCCCGGCCACCTGAGCCGGGTCTGTGCCAGACCGCGGTGGCGTAAGCCTGATGTCCGCTTCCTGATTGAGGTGATTTATGAATGCGCACAATCGTCGCTTAACCGGCGCGCTGCTGGCGGGCGCCAGCGCGCTGACGCTGCTGCCCTGGTATAGCCTGGAGCAGGGCTTCTTCTCGGGTGACTGGCTGTTCAGCTTATGGGGTGATGAGACCAATGCGCCTGCGCTGGGGCAGCTCGCGTTACACAGCTGGCTGGGCATCGCCGTGGCGCTGTGGCTGCTCTGTGCTGGCAGCGCCTTTCTGCCCCCGGGCCGCACCCGCAGCACGCTGCTGCTGCTGTTCAGCACCTGCGGCATTCTGTTTCTGGTGCTGGAAGGGCATGCCATCGGTTTCAGTGGCTGGAACTGGTTATGGCTGGAGAACCTCACCGGCCCGCTGGCGCAGGGGCAACCGGCGATGGGCGCGGGCGCGCTGCTGCTGCTGACCATATTTTTGCTGATTTTCGCCTTTGCCCTGGCGGAGCGCGGCGTGCTGAAAGGCGATGCCTTTGTGGTGGCGTCGATTGTGCTGCTGGTGGCGCTGGTCACGACCTTTGTGCTCTATCCGGTGCTGAGCCTGTTTGTCGCCTCGGTGCAGGATATTGATGGCAGTTTTAAACCTGACGGACTGATTGCCAATATGCAGGATCCCGCCATCTGGAGCCTCGGCTGTTTTACCGGTGGCACCTGCGGCACCGCCTGGCGCACGCTGGGACTGGCGCTGATGACGGCCAGTGGCGCTACGCTGCTGGGACTGGCGTTTGCACTGGCGGCGACGCGCACCTCGCTGCCGTGTAAAAAAGCGCTGCGGATGCTGACCATTCTGCCGATTATCACGCCGCCGTTTGTCATCGGTCTGGCGCTGATCCTGCTGTTTGGCCGCTCTGGCGTGGTCACCGAATCGCTGGCGACGCTGTTCGGCATCGAGCCGGGCCGCTGGCTCTATGGCATGACCGGCATCTGGATTGCCCAGGTGCTCTCCTTTACCCCCATCGCCTTTCTGGTGCTGATTGGCGTGGTCGAGGGCGTCAGTCCGTCACTGGAAGAGGCGTCACAGACCCTGCGTGCCAGCCGCTGGCGCACTTTCTCCCGCATCTCGCTGCCGCTGATGGCGCCGGGGCTGGCCAACGCCTTCTTAATCAGCTTTATCGAAAGCATGGCCGATTTCGGTAACCCGATGGTGCTGGGCGGGAGTCACGGCGTGCTGTCGACGGAGATCTTCTTCTCCGTGGTTGGCGCACAGAACGACCCGAGTCGCGCGGCGGTGCTGGCGATGATCCTGTTGGGCTTCACCCTGGCCGCTTTTCTGGTGCAGCGCGTGTGGCTCTCCGGCAAAAGCTTCGCCACTGTCACCGGCAAAGGCGACGGCGGCCGTCATGTGATGCTGCCGCGTCCGGTGCGCTACAGCGTCTATGGCATGGTAATACCCTGGGGTCTGTTCACCCTGGTGATCTACGGCATGATCATGATTGGCGGCTTTGTGCAGTCCTGGGGGCTGAATAACAACCTGACGCTGGATCACTACATCCGCGCCTTTAGCGTCAGCGTTAATCAGGGACAACTGGTCTGGAGCGGCGTCGCCTGGAGCTCTTTCTGGACCACGCTGGAGATCGCCCTGATCGCCGCGCCGCTCACGGCCATTGTCGGACTGCTGACCGCCTGGCTGATTGTGCGACAGAAGTTTGCCGGTCGTCAGACCTTTGAATTCATGCTGATGCTGAGCTTTGCCATTCCCGGCACGGTGATTGGTGTGAGCTATGTGATGGCGTATAACCTGCCGCCGCTGGAGATCACCGGTACCGCGATGATCCTGATCGCCTGCTTTGTCTTCCGTAATATGCCGGTCGGCGTGCGTGGTGGTATTGCGGCGATGAGCCAGCTGGATAAAAGCCTGGATGAAGCCTCACTGACGCTGGGCGCAAACAGTTTCCGTACCCTGCGTAAAGTGGTGCTGCCGCTGCTGAAACCGGCCATCAGCGCCGCGCTGGTGTACGCCTTTGTGCGGGCCATTACCTCTATCAGCGCGGTGATTTTCCTGGTCAGCGCCCAGTACAACATGGCGACCTCGTACATTGTCGGGCTGGTGGAGAACGGTGAGTATGGCGTGGCGATTGCCTACTCCTCGGTATTGATAGTGGTGATGCTGCTGATCATTGGCCTTTTCCAGCTGCTGGTGGGCGAACGTCGCCTGCGCCGTGCAACCCAACCGGCGGTGATTATTGCCGCACCCTCTGCATCCACTCTGACTCAGGAGAGAGCCGTATGACGACCATTAACGCCGGATCGGTGGTGTTTGAACATGTCGCAAAGCGTTTTGCCGGTTTTACTGCCGTGCCGGATCTGTCGCTCACCGTAGAGCCGGGTACGCTGGTGACGCTGCTCGGGCCGTCCGGCTGCGGCAAGACCACTACGCTGCGACTGCTGGCCGGGCTGGAGCATCCCACCGCAGGGCGGATTCTGATTGGCGGCAAAGATGTCACCCATCTGCCCGCCAACGAGCGCGACGTGGCGATGGTGTTTCAGTCCTACGCGCTGTTTCCCCATATGAACGCCATCGACAATATTCTCTACGGGCTGCTTTCCTCGGGCATGAACAAACGCGAGGCGCAGGACAGGGCGCGCGAGGGGCTGAAGCTGGTGGGTCTGGAAAGTCAGGGGCAGCGGCTGCCGTCGGAGCTCTCTGGCGGACAGCAGCAGCGTATTGCGGTCGCCCGCGCGCTGGTGCTGGAACCGCAGGTGCTGCTGCTTGATGAGCCGCTATCGAACCTTGATGAGCGTCTGCGCCGTCGGGTGCGCACCGACATCCGCGATCTGCAGCAGCGGCTCGGGTTTACGGCGGTTTATGTGA
The DNA here is from genome assembly GCF_001264395.1 of Pantoea sp. CFSAN033090. NCBI lineage: Bacteria > Pseudomonadati > Pseudomonadota > Gammaproteobacteria > Enterobacterales > Erwiniaceae > Pantoea > Pantoea sp. CFSAN033090. The sequence goes on from NZ_LGYX01000024.1 coordinate 53,814, forward strand.
CCCATGACCAGGAGGAGGCGCTGGCGGTCTCCGATAAGATTATTGTCATGAAAGAGGGGGATATTGCCCAGCAGGGTGCGCCGGAGACGCTTTACCATTCACCCAATTCGGTCTTTATCGCGGACTTCATGGGGGAGGCGAACATTCTGCCCTGTGAAGTGGAAGAGGCGGATGCGGATGACGCGCTGGTCCGCCTGGGTAATCAGCGCTTCCGGGTACGAGGTGCCGGTGCAAAAACCGGCAGTGCTCAGCTGGCGGTGCGACCGCAGTTTATTACGTTGTCCGGCGACGGTCAGGGGGCGCTGCAGGGGGAGGTCATTCACAGCACCTGGCTAGGTGACCATATCGAATATGAAGTTGCCACCGAACTGGGCGCGCTGTTCATTATCGATCCGCAGATGGAACAGCGTCTGCCGCTCGCCACCACAGTTGGCGTCAACTTTAAGCCGCAGGGCCTTGCCCTGATTGCCCGTTAATCTGACTAACTCAAGGAGTTCGCATGGAATCGCATGATGAAATAATGGCGCGTCTGGCTTTAGCGGAAGCCGTTGCCCGTGAAGGTGGCGCGACGGCGTTATCTTACTTCAACCGTCGCGAGACGCTGGTGGTGGAGACCAAGTACGATTTGCAGGATGTGGTGTCGATTGCTGACCGTGAAGTGGAGCAGCTTATCGCCAGCCGTATACGGGATGCGTTTCCCGATGATGGCTTTCTGGGTGAGGAGTCGGGACTGCAGGTGGGAGAGTCTGACTACACCTGGGTGGTTGATCCAATCGATGGCACCAGCCCGTTTCTCAATGGGATGCCGAGCTGGTGTGTTTCCGTCGCGGTACTGCGCGGCGATGTGCCGGTCATCGGGGTGATTTTCGCGCCGACCTATCAGGAGTGCTACGTGGCGGCACTGGGGCAGGGCGCGACGCTCAACGGTCATCGTCTGCAGGTCGATCCCACACGCACGCTGCAAAACCACGTTACCGGTTTTGGTGCCAACAGTTATGTCAGCCCGCAGCAGGTAGGCGAGATTGTGGCAGCACTATTGTCGGCAGGCGGTAACTTTATCCGTATTGGTTCCGGCGCACTAATGCTGGCCTGGGTTGCCGCCGGTCGGGTCGTGGGTTATTACGAACCCTATATGCACGCCTGGGATTGCCTGGCGGGTTACTGCCTGGTAAAAGAAGCGGGCGGCTGGTACCACCCGTTTAACACCGAAGGCGATCGCATCACTAAAGGCGCGCAGGTTCTGGCCGTGGCACCGGGTGCCGAAGCGGATCTGCGGCGCATTGCCGGTTTATAATTATGTGACCCTGTCACGCTGATGGTACTGTGGTCAGCGTGATGCTTTTGGCCGTAGCGTTTTGGTCAGATAGTGACGCTGCATACCGGTTTGCGGAAAATCGGGCAGGGACATCTGCGGCTGATAACCCTGTTTCTGATAAAACGGCAGGGCCTGAAAACTAAAGGTATCCACCAGCGCATAGAGACATCCCATCTTTCCCGCCTCCTGCTCTGCGGCTTCCAGCAGTGCGCTGCCCAGACCACTGCCACGGAGCGTTTCGTCCACCCAGAGATAATCGATACAGAGCCAGTTTCCTTTGCGTGCGGCGATCACTCCCCCGCGCAACATTCCCTGTTCGTCCCTGTGAGAAACCGACAGCGGTCCCCAGTTATCGCGGCTGATAAATTGCCGGTTGTAAGCCCCCAGTCCTGCCAGCAACTCTTCCCGATCGTCGTCGTTGACCTGATGGGTAAGGGTAAATGTGCTCATCCTCGTCCTCTTTTATTCGTGGTTCCGGCTTATCCCCTGCAAAGGATAATTGTGCGATTATCCGCTATAGGGTATAAAGTAATTGTTATCCCCTTCAGGGGGTAAAAGCTGTTTTATACCCTGTCGGGGATAATGCCCCTGCGCTATGCTTACAGCCTGTGATCCAGAAGGAGCCACCCCATGATATACAGCCCGCTACAGCTGGCAAACCGGCTAAAGCTCATTCGTCAGCGTAATGGCTGGACCCAGAGTGAGCTGGCGAAAAAGGTCGGCCTGAAACAGGCCACCATCTCTCACTTTGAAAATGCCCCTGACAGTACCTCGCTGGCAACGCTGTTTAAGCTGTTACAGTCGCTGGAGCTGAGTCTGGAAGTTCAGGAGAAAGAGGAGGCCGGTGCGCCTCAGCTGCATGATGAGGATGAGTGGTAATGCAAAGGCTGATTGCGTGGATGAACGGCGAGCGGGTAGGCGTACTCACCCGCCAGCGAAACGGCGCTCATGAGTTTCAGTATGATACCGGCTGGCTGAGTAATCCGCTCTCCAGGCCGCTGTCACTTTCGATGCCGTTGCAGGTAAAGGCTCTCACCTCACACGCCGTGATTAACTTCTTCGATAACCTGCTGCCGGATAGCCCATTGATTCGCGACAGAATCGTGGCGCGTTACCAGATTAAATCCCGTCAGCCGTTTGATCTGTTGCAGGAAGTGGGACGTGACAGCGTCGGGGCGACTATGCTGCTGCCGCCCGATATGCCACTGCCCGCACTGCAGGCCCGCTATGAAGTGCTGGATGAAACCCGGCTCGAAAGCGTGCTGTCGGCCTATCAGTCAGATATCCCGCTGGGGATGCTGCGTGAAGAGACCGATTTCCGTATCTCGGTCGCGGGGGCGCAGGAGAAAACCGCACTGCTGCTGACCGATGAAGGCTGGAGCATTCCTGCCGGTGCCACGCCCACCTCGCACATCATTAAGCTGCCGATCGGAGAGATTAAACAGCCGGCCGCGACGCTGGATATGCGTGAAAGTGTGGAGAATGAGTATCTCTGTCTGGCGCTGGCCCGTGCACTCGGTATCGACGTGCCACAGGCAACGATTATTCGTGCCGGACAGATGCGCGCCCTGGCGGTAGAACGTTTCGACCGCCGCTGGTCACGCGATAAAACCCGGTTGATTCGCCTGCCGCAGGAGGATTTCTGTCAGGCGCTGGGACTGCCATCTTCAACCAAATATGAGTCGGATGGCGGGCCGGGCATTGTGGAGATCATGCAGATACTGATGGGATCGAGCAACGCCATCGAAGATCGCTATCGCTTTATGATGTTCCAGGTGTTTCAGTGGCTGATTGGCGCAACTGACGGTCACGCCAAGAACTTCTCACTGTTTATTGAGCGCGGTGGCAGTTATCGACTGACTCCCTTTTATGATGTGATCTCCGCTTACCCGGTACTGGGCGGCACCGGTCTGAACAAGCGAGCGCTGAAACTGGCGATGGGTCTGCGTGCCACTAAGGGGAAGAAGACAGAAATCGATAAAATCTTCCCGCGCCATTTTATCGCCACGGCAAAAAGCGTCAGTTTTGATCGTGACAGTTTGCAGCAGATCTTCGACTTCTTTATTAAGGCCTTTCCCCAGGCAGTGGTCTCGGTGCGCGATGCCTTGCCGCCCGATTTCCCGCAGCACATCGCCGACGCCATCTTCAGTCATTCACTGATTATGCTGGAGCGGCTGCGGCACAAAGAGTGATGGCGCTTATGAGCTGGCAATATCCTGAAAAACCTCTCCTCCTGTGTATGGCTAAAAGCCCGTCGGCTATGCTTATCTGACAGGCTTAACAGGAGAGTCATGGTATGAAGTGTCCGGGATGTGAAGGAGAGGCGTTTGTGTACGCCACGCGCGACGTCAGTCTTAATACGGGTAATCCGGAGGACGTTGTGCCAGATGTGAAGGGCGATCACTGCATCCGCTGTGGAGCGGTGATTATGAATGCCGGAACGTCGGAGTTATATCCCGAAAAGGCTGAAGCGCTGGAGAATGCAGGCGTGCCCATCAAATAACACAGAGAGCCCGTTTAGCGCGGGCTTCTTTGTCTCTGTTACAGGTGAATGTCCCTCTTTTGATAACACGCAACGAGTAAGTTGTGTGATTGTGGCACCCTAGAGGCTAAACCTCAGGTTTACCCTGGGAACGGAAATCAAACCCCGTCAATCTGGCCACTGGAGTGCGTTATGGATGCCAATCGCTATGCCCTGGAAACAATCCCGTCACCGCCGGCATTTCCCGGTGCTGCCAGCCCTGTGATATCTGATGAAACACTGCATCGCCGTCTGGCCGCCATTATTGAGCGGATGCAGCAGCAGCAGATTGCGCAACTTATTATCTATGCCGACAAAGAGCACGGCAGCAATTTTGAGTATCTGGCGGGATTCATTCCGCGCTTTGAGGAGGCGCTGCTGGTGGTGACTCAGCAGGGCGAGCTCACCTATATCATGGGCAATGAGAACCTCAAGCTGGTGCCGTTTGCCCGCAATCCGGGACGCTGTCTGCATGCGGCGGTCTTTTCTCTGCCCAACCAGCCTATGCGCGGGGCGCAGCCCCTGGATCAGCTGTTAACAGAGGCAGGGATAGTGGCGGGAGAACGCACCGGGCTGGTGGGCTGGAAGTTATTTACCGGCAGGCAGCAAGGGATGTTTGATCTGCCGCAGTTCATCTATGCCGCGGCGGCGCAGGCAGCGGGCGGCGATGCACAACTGGTAAACGCTACCGGATTGTTTATCTCGCCTGACAACGGTGCACGCTGCGTTAACGGCGCCGATGAAGTGGCGTTTTATGAGGCGGGGGCCAATCTTGCTTCAACCGCGATGCTGGCTGCGCTGGATAGCGTAGCGCCGGGCGTCACAGAGAAGGTATTAGGCGCACGTCTGAACGCAGAAGGGCAGCCAAACACGGTGGTGACGATTGCCGCGACCGGCGATCGTTTCGCCCTGGCCCGGCTCTATCCGTCTGATAAACGAATTGCGACAGGCGATAAGCTTTCTCTTACCACCGGCTACAAAGGCGGGCTGACCAGCCGCTCGGCTTACGTGGTCAGTGACGCTTCTGAGTTACAGTGTAACGTCTCTGACTGGCTGACCCGGCTGGCGATCCCCTATTATCATGCGGTGGTAAGCTGGCTGGAGCAGTTGCGGATCGGGATCGCTGGCTGCGAACTCTATTCGCTTATCGAAACGGTGCTGCCGAAAGCGCAGTATGGCTGGCATCTTAATCCGGGGCATCTGGTGGCTGACGAAGAGTGGCTAAGCTCGCCCATCTATCCCGATTCAGCCGTGACACTGAAAAGCGGTATGCTGCTGCAGATTGATATTATCCCGTCGGTGCCGGGTTATGGCGGCTGCAGTATAGAGGATACGGTCGGACTGGCGGACGCGGCATTGCGTGATGAGCTGGCGCGTCGTTTTCCCGATCTCTGGCAACGAATGACTCAGCGCAAAGCGTATCTGACAGACGTGCTGAAGATTGAGATTGCCGAAGAGGTGATTTTGCTCTCGAACACGGTAGGCTATCTGCGCCCTTTTTTACTGGATAAGCGCCGTGCGCTGGTGCGCCAGCAGGGGCTTAACCGGCCTGATGCGGCCGGTAATAATTTGTAAAATTTAACTGAGAGTAAAACGCAGGCGCTTCTGTCAGGATACGCGCCTCAGAAAGTTCCTGGTTGCTCTCATTCGATGAAATGGTTTACCAAAAACGCGGTTTTGTTTGCCTGCAAAACCTCCTTTGCCGCGTTTATCGCACTCTCTGTGGCGCTCGTTCTTAACTTCGAAAAACCCGCCTGGGCGCTCACCACGGTATTTGTCACCTCGCAACTCTATGCAGCATCGACCGTCTCGAAATCGCTGTTTCGCCTGCTGGGCACGCTGCTGGGCGGCATCTTTATTCTGCTGATCTACCCCGAAACGGTACAGTCGCCAGTGTTGTTCAGCCTGTGCGTATCGCTGTGGGTAACGGTTTGCCTCTGGCTCTCTCTGCATGACCGCACGCCGAAGAGCTATATCTTTATGCTGGCCGGCTACAGCGCAGCGATTATGGGATTTCCTGACGTGGAGTCACCGTTGGCAATCATCAACACCGTAGTTTCACGTATTGAGGAGATTACGCTGGGCATCCTTTGCAGCACGCTGGTTCACCGGCTGGTGTTTCCGGTTTCGATGCATCATCTGCTGGGGCAGAGCGTTAATCTCTGGTTTCAGAACGCGCGCAAACTCTGTGATGAACTGATCAGCGGAATGGCAAAGAACAAATCGCTGGAGCGCGAAGATATCCTGATTCAGATGGCGGGTTATCCGTTGAATGTTGAAACGCTGCTGACCCACTGCGTCTATGAGGGCGAAGCGGCGCGTAATGTCATCCGTCTGGTCAGCGTACAGTATCAGCATCTGACTTATCTGCTGCCGACACTGACGGCGATTGAGTCACGGCTGGGTGTGCTGGCCGAACTCAATATTCGTTTTCCGCCGTGCGTCACCGACGTGTTTCAGCAGTTCCTGTTGTGGCTGCACCACGATCGGATTAACGATATTGCCGGACTGCGTGAAGCGATTGCTGCCAGTCAGGCAACCCTGGAGCACGAATGGCGGGCCGGGCTGCTGGCAACCGAAGAGAGCCTGCTGCTGATTGGTCTGCTTGAGCGGCTGGCTAACTTTGTGCGCATTGCCGATGCTTATGAGAATGTCAGTGCGCGCGCAGGGGATCTCTACAGCCACGGGGATGGGGCGGCGATCCGCAATATCCGGGAACACCGGCATATCGACAAGGGACTGTTACGGCTGTCCGCGCTGACGGCATTTCTGGCGACCTTCCTCTCCAGCCTGTTCTGGATCGGCAGCGGCTGGGCCGATGGGGCGAATGCACCTCTAATGGCGGCGATTATCAGTTCATTTTTTGCTGGTGTCGATTCCCCGGTAACGCCGATGAAGCTGTTCGTGAAAGGGGTGATGATTGCGCTGGTGGTCAGCCTGTTCTACATCGCTTTTCTGATCCCGCAGGCCAATACCTTACAGGCGCTGATGATCATACTGCTGCCCGGTCTGATGCTGCTGAGCCTGGTCATTGCCAATCCGGCGACCAATCTGGTAGGGCTGAGTGTCGCCATTCAAATCCCCGGTTTTATCGGCTTAAGCCATCACTATGTCCCCAATCTGATCGTCACGCTGAATGCGGCCATCTCCTCGATGGTGGGGATTATGTTTGCGGTGGTGCTGACGGCGTTGATTCGCAACAAACGGCCGTCATGGATCGCCAGAAGAGCGGTGCAACGGGGACTGCGCGATCTGTTAGGGTTTATTAAAATGGTGGAGCGCAATTCCGCCACGCTACTGTCACGGCAGCAATTTATTGCGCGGATGCTCGACCGGGTGAATATCATTCTGCCGCGTAAAAGGCTCGATCCGGTGCCGGATATCGTGGTGGGGGGGTATCTGATTACTGAAACCTGGCTGGGCGCCAACTGTTATGACTTCTACGCACGTTATCGTGAGGTGCTGGAGAGTCATCAGATTGATAGTGGTCAGATGTTTCACGAGCTGGCGCTATACCTGAAGCGCAAGATGAAGTCGCTGCAGTTAGCGCCACATCAGGATCTGCTGGATGAGCTGGATCTGTTGCTGCTAAGACTGGAGCCGATCGCCCGAGAGGAGAGTGTGGCTGTTGCGCCCTTAATCCATCTGTTTAATATTCGGGTATCACTGTTTCCACATCAGCGCTGGCCAGATTAACCCGGTATAACAGGGCTGGCTGGCGGGCTAAGAGAGCGCTTGCCGGGACCAGAGCGGACGACCTTGTTTTAGTTACATCATACATTAAATCTTAATTAGATTGAGAATCAGGCAGCGTGCCCGTATATATTGTCTGACAGGAAAATAGGGTCAGCAGACAATAAGAGCAGGGCGCGCGCATCTCACTGCAGGAAAAGTTCAGCGGTAATAGCTCAGCGGCTTTCCTGCGGCTGAAGCTGATAAATCCACGCACTGTATTGCCGATTATCCTCGGCAGAAACGCGAACCTCAACGCGATCGTAGCCATCTTCAAACGCATCCAGCATCGGCCAGTGGGCGTCCAGCTGGTCGGAGAGAAACAGATAACCCGGCACGTCGGGCCCATGCTCATCCAGAACGATGCCCGGAAAATCAGCCGCTGCGCCCCAGCCGCGCTGATAGAAGGTACCGTTCACCGAACCGGCCAGCCATTCTCCGCCAATATTTTCCAGGATATGGGCATTCTCGCGTCCCGGACAGAGCGTGCCATAGACAAATAAGCGTTTCATTTTTTCTCGTCGTTGAAACAGTGGAAGCCAGCAACTCTAGCGCGGCTAAAATGGATTGTCTTGCGGAACTGCCTCTTGAGCCTCTCAAAACGCCATGCGTAGGTAAATTCTGCGTACTGCCAGCCCCATCAGATGCGCAGAATTCATGTAGCGACGCCCTGGACTGCCGCAAAAGGTCAGATTTATGTGCACTATGCCTGTCGGCAGATGGCACTCCCGTCCGGTTACTTCAAGGTTGTCGTGTAGTTAACCGGAATCCCCTGGTCATTGATCACCGCATAACTCACTGACTCACCGGATTTAGGCGGAGTGTGACTGTCAATGTAAGCATCAGATTGTGGGGCAAGAGTGAGATTTTTTATTGATGGCTGACCTTCAGAATAGACATTCATGCTCATGAACCAGGGAGTAGGGTTGGTTATGGCGATTTTATTTCCCTTTACCGCGAAACGGAGCTTTTCCGGATCGGTGGTCAGCGGGGCGTTTAGTCCCTCAGGCCGTATAAAGATTTTTAGCCGGATTCGCAGCGGTAACACCACTTTACGTTCAGCCGCGTTAAGCTCTTTTTTCAGCGCAGGGATCTGATAAATATTTAACCAGTAGAGGCTCTCTTTGTCCGCGGGCAGCGCCTGACGTGAAGTGAGTACCAGACGCAACGATCGCATTTCTCCCGGATACATTTTTACCACCGGCGGTATGACTATGACGGGCGTGATGCTGGCGTCGGGTGAGAGAGTCAGGTCACCGTCATCTGTCCAGATTTGCAAATACGTTTCGTTTCCGCCGCTGTTGACGACGTTAACAGACTGGCTCAGATCCGATTGATTGAAAACGATCCGGGTTTTATCCACATTGACCACCGCCCAGACGCTGAATGAGAGCAGGACGCCAGATAACACAACGACGTTACTGAAAACTGACCACAACCTGTAACTGCGCATTGACTGTTCCTGCTGTAATAGTTTGCCCGCTGAGCGCTTCAAGAGAGGCGGTGAAATCACCACTGTAAATATCAGCGCCTCCTGAGGAGATTTGCGACGTTAAATCTTTATAGGCATACCAGCCACGGCTGTTGCCCGTGCCCGTCACTGTTCTGTCAGGCAGTAAATTGAGCGCCATATTATGACTGTCATAAATTTTTATACCGACGCCGGAGGCGGCAGCGCTGCTACCATAGTGGGTATCCAGCAGCCAGGTTAACCCGCCGCCAGCTGTAGTCAGCCCCAGATTTCTTGCCTGCGTTACCGCATTTGACTGGTTAACGAGAAAGCCCATAGCGACATTTGCTGACGTGATCGTCGATGTACTGGTGCCGGAGATGGCACCGGACTCGCACTGGATAGTGATAGTAAAAGGAGCCTGACTTTTCCCGCCCGCGGCAAGGGTATTCACGCTTACGGTAGGCAGCAGCACCACCGAAGGATAATCCTGGACTTCGCATAGCGCGCCACGCACATAGGTGACATTTGAGAAGGTGCTCCATGCAGCGGGCCAGTTACGGTAAAAACCATACCAGTAAGAGAGACTATCCTGGCCCACTTTCAGATTATTGGTATCCAGCCCGGGTCCTTTAAAAGCAATATATCCGCGAGGTTGTGTCCAGTTGTCCACATAGCGATTGCTGTTGCTGGCGTAATAGCGCGTAGAGTCTATTTTAAACATTTCATACAGCACATTGCTGAAAGCACTGGCCGGAATATAAATATAGGTGCCATCAGAATACCAGTCACTGGCTGTCAGCTGTCGGGCTTTCCAGTAGCGACTGTAATATTCGCCGGTTGTCAGGTTAGTTAGCCTGACGGCAACATTTGCAGCGACATCATAATAGGCGCCGTCCACTTCAGAGGTAATATATTGACCGGCATAGGGGCTGTCGCCATTGGTGGCATACATCTCATACAAACTGTCTGCATCTGCCACGGCGCAGCGGTAAAGAATCTGGTTAGCTGAGTAGGAAACATTGCTGGCCGATGACAGAAAGCTGCCTACCGAGCTGGCCAGCAGTGTGCCAGAGGGCTGGAAGGTCTTTCCGCTATTGATGCTGATCACAGATGGCAGGCCCACATTCCCTGAGCAGGTGTCGCAAGCGCCGGTCCAGTAGGCGGCGGTATAGCCTGCTGCAATCGCGCTTTGAGACAACGAGGATGTGGCGGTAACAACACTGCAATTAGCCCAGGCGGGCACATTGAACAGCAATAATAAGATATACAGGAAATATTTTTCGATTCTCACACGATTAACCCTTATGGCAGACAGCATCCAGGCGAACAATATTCTCATTCACGCGACCGGTTATTTGATAATTAACAAAACATGTTTTATTGCCCTTATATTCCCAGTTTACCTTTAAGGTTCCAGAGTCATGCGGTACACGTGCATATAATTGACCACCCTGGCCCACAATACCTATCACGGTATTATCAGCATCACGGACCTCGGTGCCCATTGGCGGGATTTCATGATCTTCATTTTTGAGCGCGATTAAGACGGCCTTACCCTGCAGCGTGGCAAAATTAATTCGGGTAACGGAACCGGCATAGGGCACAACGCGCTGGCTTCCGCCGCTTAATTCGGCATCAGCATTCATATAGCGTGTATCAAGGCTGACGGTGTTGGCCTGATATGGCGTCAGCGACGGCAGGATAGCGTAACCAAAATGATCAATGACGGCACCCTGACCATTGCGTACGCTGGCGCCCTGGGCACCATCCGCATGGATAAGCGCAAAAGTGTCGCTGGTATAAGGTCCGGCGGTGACGCCGCCGCGATGAATCAGCAACGTACCAGAAAGCCCTAATCCAGCCTGGCGATAATTATCCCCCTGACCATAATTCGCTCTGACCGCGCCTGCGCGCGTATTCTGCTGAATATTTCCGCCGAACGAGACACGGTGGCCGCTGTTACTTTGCGTATTTTCGGTTCCGCCATACAGGGACCAGGATCGCTGATTGTTCTCGCCAGATGAACCGGTCAGTGAGAGCGTCGAATTGCGCGTTTCTTTAGACTGGTTGTAGTTATAGGCCACTGAGGTAGTGTGATTGCCCCAGTTCAGCGGAACCGAGACATTCAGTGAAACGGTATTTTCGGTATATTTCTCGCGGTATGCGTTATCACCATCGTCCAGGTTCAGCCCGAAACGATCATAATTCCAGGTAGTACGCTGACGGGCAACGTTGAGACTGTAACTGATGTTATTCCAGCTGTTGCTGTAACCTAACTGAAGCTGAGTAATACGTGACCGGTTATTATAGTAATCCGCCGTGCTGCCGCTCAGGCTGATTAAGCCATAATCGGCCATTGACTGACTCAGGGTCACAGAAAAATTATTACGCTGATGCAGCGTATCTGAATAGTAACTGATGCCATTGTCCTGCTGGCGCCGAACGCCCAGCACATCCTGCAGGTCGCGATAACCGCTGGTTGAGTAACGATAGGCGGCCAGGACCAGGTTGGTGCCGGTAGCAAAGGTTTTGCTGTAGCTCAGCTCGGCGCGCCATCCCGAAGCATTTCTGTTCTGTGCGACCTTTGCATCAGAAAAGGTGGTGTTTAATCCCACTGCGCCCGCTGCCGAAGTCCAGACACCGCCAAGCAGCCAGGCCTGATAGTCCTGAGCCAGCCGCGATCCTGCCGTAGCGGTCAGTCGGTTACTGATACCGCGCTGCAACAGCCCTTCGAAGAAGGTGTTATTAACTGAGTAGAATTGCCGTACCCGACCCAGTGCAACCGAGTAATGCCAGTTTCCCGGCCTGACCGAATCAGGCACAGAGGCATAAGGAACGGTAAACGAGGACGTTTTGCCATTGGCTTCAATAATCTCAACATCGAGATCGCCCTGGCTACGGGTATTGTACAAATCGTTGATCACGAAGGGACCAGGCGCCACGCTGGTCTCATAAATAACGCGATTCAGTTGTCTGACGATAACCCGGGCACTGGAGGAGGCCACACCGCGAATTTCGGGCGCATAACCACGCCGGCTTTGCGGACGCATCCTTTCATCGGTAGTGAGCTTAATGCCATTATAAGAAAGGCTGCCAAACTGCGAACTTTCTGTATAGCTGTCGCCCAGTGTCAGCAGACTGTTCAGCGGTTCAATGGGGCGCTGAAGCCAGGTTCTGACCGTTGTGTAGCGAACATCGCTGCCGGTAACGTTATTGTCGATAAACCGCAGATTGCCCTGATGGCGCAGCTGCCAGTTATCAATATTAGTGCCCGCCGTGATGCCACTCCAGAGATACTGGTATCTGTAACCGGAAGCGCTATTTTCCGTCCAGCTATAATTGGTGTTATGCCGGATGAAAAGGGCGGAGATCCCTTTATCCCTTTCGGCGACGGGAATATTTCCCCTGGGCAGATGAATTAACTCCGCATCCGGAATGGTGAACTGCAGCCGCAGTGAAGCCTGATCAAATTGCCAGCGGGCCGCTGATGACCAGTGACGCAAGGGCTGACAGCCCTCGCTGGTTGAGGATTTATTCAGTGACTTAAGGCTTAATGATTCAGCCACCGTCAGCGGGAGACAAGGTTCTATCGGCTGACCTTTCTCTGCTGACAGAAAGTTCAGGGTGACGCCGCTTTTAACCAGCTTATTGTTAACATAGATATCGACATAATAGTTGCCGGGAGCGATAGTCTGATGGTTAAACTGATCAATATTCTGGCCAAAGGCGGAACCTTTAAACAGCGAAGGATCGAAATAGTACTCATCAGCGTGTCCATACGTTGAAAAAGTAAATGATGCACAGAGAGGCAAAAAAAAGATGCGGATATTACCTGCCTGCAATCGGATAGTCTTCACTGACTTTAGCTCCCTGGTCATTCATTGCTGAAAGAGAAATCACGCTATTAGCTGATAAAGAGTGCGTTGCCGGTTTACACCTGACTATTTTTTTGGCAAAGGGCGCAATCATTTCGGCTTCGCAGGCTGTTTTTTTGCCTGCTGTTTTTATTGCAACTTCTGTAAGTGAGAGATACCAGGGTTGAGTGTTGTTGATTTCAACCCCCTCTTTTTGCATCGTTACTTTTACACCGTCGAAAACATTAACCGGCTGACCAATCGCTTTAGGACGATAAAAGAGTTTCATGCGGTTACGTAACATTAAAACAATACTGTTACGGCCTGATTCCGCCTGAATATTACCGGGGGGGATCTGCAGGGAGTTGAACCAGTAAATCGTCTCGCGATCCTGTGGTAATGAGACATTAGGTATGAATCGGATTCTTAAAACCTGGCCGGTCAGAGGCTGGATCCGAAACAGCGGTGGCGTGATAATAAAAGGCACGTCACTCTTATCGCCAGGTTGCGAATCCATATTGCCATTATCAAGCCAGGCCTGAATGACATAAGGAATATTATCGTTGTTCTTTAACTGAACATCGACGGAGAGAGCATTACCCGGATAAATAATTCGGCTGCCAAGAATAGTGACGCTTGCCTGGACGTTATCCGAAATAAACGTCATCAAAAAAATCAGTATTACCATTTTTAATGGGAACAGCATAATGCGCGAATACATGTCGGATATCTCAAGCGTGGCGTGCGTATCTGGCTATCCAGATACGCACGAAAAATATTACTGGTAAGTCACGGCATATTGCAGTGATGCGGTAACGGTACCCGCCGTTGGCGTGCCTGATGCGTAATAACGGGCAGAGTAGGTGGCAGAGCCAGAAGTTTCACCGGTCTGCAGTGTCAGATCACCGCTGCCGGTATAACCACTGGTCAGATTAACCACCGCATCTTTCGGATCGAGGATTTGTACCTCAACATTTTTTGCGGTTCCGGTGTTAGATAAATTACCGGCAGCGCTAACGTTATTCCCCACAAACACCGTCGAGATTTTGGTGGCCGAGGTACTGTCCCCGGCGCAGCCGCTAACGCCCACGGTGAAGGTGGTATCACCCGCAGTTGCACCAGAGGCAGCAAGGTCCGAAGTACTGACCGTTGGCAGCAGCACGACAGGGGACGCATTGTTGCCATTTACGGAAACAGAACAGGTTTCAGTGGTCACTTCTCCCTGAAAGTTGATGGTGTTATCTGAAGCTGCAAACACGCTGGCTGACACCAGCCCGGCACTGATTAACACAGCAAGATTAAGCGTTCTGAATTTGGTGTTCATTTAATACTCCTTTATCATAATTATGCGGAAAATAACTGATTGAGGCTGATGCCCATTTTCCGGCGAATGGCATCTTTGATGTTATAAACACGCTTGACTTCAATCCCCATTTCTCTGGCAATAATCGGCAGTGACAGCCCGTTCATCGCCAGATCAAGGAACCGAACTTCATCCTGTTTAAGTGCATTGACTTTTTTCCTGACCTCGCCTTTTAAACCGAAATAACAGCCCTGGATTTGTCTGTTTATCTCCTCCAGGGACAGGTCGGCATAAATCACAGTTTGTATACGCAGGTCCTCTTTTTGCCAGTACGCCGCAAGCGGCTCCATATGGCGATCACTGACGATAATCAGCATTAATCCCGTATGTTTCAAATACTCAATCCAGTTGCTATTGGTAAAATACCTGACATTTTCCCTGGAGAAGTCAACGAATACACATCCTCTGCAAAAGAGGCTCTCATATTTTCCAGCGACCATGCTGAGTATGGATGAAGAGAAAAAATGATTCCCTCCAGGCCAGGTGGTAATTTTTTGCAACGGACATCTGTTATAAATGTCTGAAGCGCGATGGGTGAGATCACAGCCATATTTACAACTGGCGCAGCGAATTTCCTCTCTGGTTATCTTTATCATAATATTTTGGCGTTGTTGCGAGAGTTGTGATTATTTTATCGATAAAAATCTCCGCGTTTCAAGGCGATGAAAATTATCCGCTATTTTCTTCATTCGGATTTTTCTTAAGGGGTCACCTCCACGGGCGGGAGTAATATTTGTTGAAAATTCGGGACAAAAAGGGCGACGACGCCCTCAGCAGTGCTGAGAGACCAGGATTTTTTTACGTCCGTTAGGAATATTTCGCAAATAACGCCACTTTGATCAATAAAAATTCCGCACTCAATGCTAAATATGAGCGAATTTTGTTCAGTGATCAATTTTGTATATAGCGGCCACTATGATGGCATTGATAAATGATTTTTTACTGACTCTATTATTGCTTTCTCCCTTACTTCATTGAAACGATCTGCATTTTAAATGGCTTTTATAAAAAAATTAGCGACGATATTTATAGTTCGCATCCCATTTTATTAAGAATACTCCTGGTAACAAAGATGTTAATTGACGCACTTGCTATAAATATTGATCTAAATCAGTTATTTAGTGCATGGAAACATCACTATTTTAGTCAGTGTCATTAAAAGAAAAGAGATCTATATTTATTTCTTTCCCGGGCGTTATCATTCAGATTTTGTATACGAAGAATCATTCTTGCTGTGCGAAATTTACGTTCTGCTTTTTTGACAGATTATACGAGATAGTTATTGGATGACAGGACAGAGCAGGGACGTTACACCTCATTTTGCGTGTCGCTGATAGTGCTGAAAACGACCGGATGTCACTGACTCTTATTTTCAATGCTCAGGGCAAAAGCATCACTGCGCTGCGGTGACTGCCTTGCAATCGCAATGCGAATAGCCGGTATGAGTCCGGCTGACCAGACAGCCAGCAGAAAGCTGACTCAGGCTTTCTTGATCATTACAGGATTAACCTGGCAAGGAACGGAGTGAAGAAAGCGTAGTTACACGTGGACGCGTTTACGACAATTTAATGGTACGCAAGGCAGACAACGAGGATGAACATAAAGCGGTGATGCACATAGGCGCCTCTACAGCATTTTTGTGGCGACAGCCCTGATGAATGCGCTAATTTTCACGTAGCGACGTCACTGCTTAAGTTGTGCAAAGCACCTGAGCAGAGAAACGGTCAGAATGCGCAGCAGTGCATCCAGCCAGCCGCAAAGGGCGAAGTCGTCATTGCATCGTCCGGCTGCAAATCTCCGATATCAGGTTTGTTGATGAGAGGATAGCGTGTAGAGTCGCTGAAGAAGATGTCCCGCAGGGAAAGCCATGCTGAATAACGTAGCATCACATTATTTCAGTTTCGGAACAGAATAAGCGACAGTAACAAGGTCAGGCAGACATTGTGATCGTTTCTGACAGATTTTGCTGTAAAGAGTAAAACAGTCAGGATCAGCCCAAAATGGTGAGCAGACCATACAATAGAGCATCACGCTCCCGATCAGAATCAATATGCGCATAATGTATATTATGTTAAATAAGATATTAACAGCGCACTTATCGGCTGGATACTGCTCCGTTCTTTCCTGGTGTTCCGGCAATCGCACTGCCCTGCGTCTTCGAACTGATTCCTTCAAACTTACTGTATGGTAAGAACCCCGGACGAAGATTCGGTCCGGGGTTGGTTTCATGTGACCGGTCAGTTATTTGAGATGCGAACGCAACTCTTCACCCGCCTGATTAATAGCTGTTCTGACCGTGGGTTCCTGACTTAACGCGTTCAGCAAACCGTAATCATGAATCATGCCATTGTAGCGCGTTACGGTAACCGGCACGCCTGCAGCATCCAGCTTACGACCGAACGCTTCACCTTCATCACGTAACACATCCAGCTCTGCAGTCTGAATCAGCGTTGGCGGCAGCCCTTTCAGCTGTTCAGTGGTGGCACGCAACGGTGATGCCAGGATGTTATTACGATCTTTTTCCGAAACGGTATAGTTATCCCAGAACCACTTCATCATGTTCTTCGTCAGGAAATGTCCGTCAGCAAATTGATCATACGACGCGGTGTCGAAACGCGCATCGGTAACCGGCCACAGCATCACATCATAACGGATGGCCGGCGTTTTAAACTGCTTCGCCTGCAAGGCAACCGCCGCCACCATGTTACCGCCAACGCTATTACCAACCAGCGCCAGACGTTTTCCGTCAACGCCAATGTCAGCGCCATGTTCGGCGACCCATTTAGTGGCTTCATAAGCCTGAGTAATTGCCACCGGGAAATGGGCTTCTGGCGATGGTTGATAATTGACAAATACCGCAGCAGCGCCGGATGCATTCACCATGTCACGTACCAGTCGCTCATGGGTCGGAAAATCACCCAGCACCCAGCCACCGCCGTGGAAGAACATAAACACCGGCAAGGTGCTGCTGGCGTGCTCGGGCTTAACGATGGTCAGCGTCAGAGGCTTGCCCTGTACGGTAATGATCTTCTGTGAAATCTGTGCCGGCGGCAGTTCTGCGCCCTTCTGCGCCCCCGTCAACACCGCTCGGGCATCTTTGACGGAGAGTTGCTCAATCGGTTTACCACTCCCGCTGTTGAGCGCCTTCAGGAAAGCGGCCACGCCTGCGGTCGGTTGCGGACTGTTTTCAGTGGGTGCAGCAAACGCGGTACTCATCTGGCTGGCTAACAATAATGCACTGGCGATCAGTTTCATTTTCATCACAGGGTTCCAATTAACTTGCTATTAAGTAGTGTGCTATCTGGTTGGCAGGACAATGACACGGCGAACCTGGATTGTAAACTACTAAATAGCACACTATTTATCTCAAGCTTTTACCCTCTCTGACTATTTTCGTCATTAACAGACTACTTTGCTGCTATCTGTATCGATTTTCAGCAATTAAGCACTGCGCCTGAGCACCTGAAAAAAGTCAGAAGCGTGGTGTTTTTTCTGATTAAGTTCAGCATGGACGCCAACGGTGCTCGTTACCCTATCCCGCTGCCGCTGCTGAGTCCGTTCGGTTATACACCCTGTCTCGGTCAGACCTTTGTACGTATCCGGCTCGCTGACCAGATGTGCCGGATTCACATTCTCACGTCATTCGCGACGGAAAGCAGCCCGCCCACGAGTCGATACATGTCCGGTAGTTGATAACTGACGAGACGATTCTGTGGATAGATCAGAGGATTGCTATCGCTACGTTGCCCGCCAGGGGCCAGGCTTTGTTTTATTGCTGAATTCAGAGAGGATTTCATCTGGTGCCTCTGTTCCCTGATTAGCTATGACTGCACAGGTGCTGGACTATGATTAAGCAGAAACATTGTATGATGTAACTAAAGACATTTTCCTTCTTTCTCAGAAATTTCACATTTCCTGCGGCTAAATATCTCTTTGCCCTCAGGCGCATTACTCTCTCTGCACTGTCACCCGACTTCAGACAATCAATAAAGGAAACATTGATGAAAACTTCATATGCCTTGATCGCAACATTACTGATGACCTCTGGCGCATCCGCTATCGCTGCTCAGCCTGCTACCGCTAAAAACCCACTGAGCGTGCACGTTCTTAACCTGCAAACTGGCCAGCCAACGGCAGGCATCGAAGTTGAACTGGATCAGAAGCAGCAGGATAACTGGGTGAAACTGGCGTCAGGCGTCACCGATAACAATGGTCGCATCAGCGCCCTGTTCCCGCAGGACAAAACAGCCAGTGCGGGTAGCTACCGCGTGGTGTTTAAAACCGGTGACTTCTATAAAAAGAACAACCAGAAAACCTTTTTCCCGGAGATCCCGGTTGAGTTCAACATGGAAGCCAGCGGTGAGCACTACCATATCCCGTTGCTGCTGAGCCCGTTTGGTTACTCTACCTATCGCGGCAACTGATCCCGATCCGGCACTCAGATGCCGGATTTCCCCTCTCCCGCTACCCGCGCCGGAAAGCACTCTACCAGCCAGTCGATAAATACCCGTAGCCGTTGCGTTACGTGCCGGTTTTGCGGATAAACCAGATGAAACGGATAACCCGCCGGACGCCAGTCGTGCAGGATCTCAACCATTTCTCCCTGCCGCAGAATCGACGACAGCGAATAATTAAATGTCTGAATGATCCCAAGCCCTGCCAGTCCCGCGGCCAGATGCGCGTTGCTTTCATTGACGCCTATGCGATGCGCACTGGTGATCTCAATTTTCTCTCCCTGACGTTCGAACCGAAGCGGAAATGGCTTGCCGGTTTGCGGCGAGAGATAACTCACCAGCCGGTGTCCGTTGCGCAGTTCATCAGGATAGGCGGGCACACCGAACGCTTTAAGGTAGGCGGGTGTCGCGCAGGTAATGAGCGTAGCGTGCCCTATCAGGCGGGCAATCAGTGAGGAATCGACCAGCGGACCGCCGCGGATCACACAATCAACGTTGTCGCTAATAAGATTGACCGGGCGATCGGATACGCCCAGATCCAGCGTAATATCAGGATAGCGGGCAAAGAAATCGGGCAGCAGCGGAATCAGAACGTCCCTGGCGGTAGATCCGCCGACATCGATGCGTAACTGCCCACGCGGCTTACTGCGCAGTGAATTGAAACAGGCATCAATATCCTCGAGATCGTGCAGGATGCGCAGCGCTTTCTCATAGTATTCACGCCCTTCTGCGGTGATGGTCACGCGTCGGGTGGTGCGCTGCAGTAGCCTGACGGAAAGATGCGCCTCCAGCTCCTGAACCAGCTTACTCAGCGTCGCCTTCGGCATATTCAGCGAGTCCGCCGCCCGGGTAAAACTGCCGCTTTCCACCACCCGTGAAAAGGCTTTTATCGCCAGCAGCTGATCCATTCTATCTCCCTATTATCCACCCGTGTGGATAGTCATTTTCATTTTAGCGGATTTATCCGCCAATCCTCCTCTCTTACAGTAGCAATCAGTCCGGCAGCCCCGCTGACCGGGAATAACCCAAACTGTCTAAGAGACTATCCGGAGAAGAACTTATGAACGCATCACTCGCAGGAAAAATTGCACTGGTTACGGGCGGAACGAGCGGAATTGGCCTGGCTACCGCCCGGGAGCTGGCGGCACAGGGCGCACAGGTTTTTATAACCGGCCGTCGTCAGGCGGAGCTGGATGCCGCCGTCGCTGAAATCGGCGGAACCGTCAGCGGCATCCGCGCAGACGCCTCACAACTGCACGATCTCGATGAGGTTTACTCGCGAATTGCAGCACAGGCGGGACGCCTCGATATTCTCTTTGCCAACGCCGGGGGCGGCGACATGCTGCCGCTGGGGGCGATTACTGAAGAGCATTTTGACCGTATCTTTGGCACTAACGTACGCGGCGTGCTGTTTACCGTCCAGAAAGCCCTGCCTCTGCTGGTTGATGGCGCATCGGTAATTCTGACCGGATCGACTGCCGGAGCGCAGGGTACTGCGGCTTTTAGCGTCTACAGCGCCAGTAAAGCGGCAGTGCGCAATTTTGCCCGTTCGTGGGCGCTGGATCTGAAAGATCGCGGAATCCGGATCAATGTCGTGAGCCCCGGCCCTGTCCGTACGCCTGGGCTGGGTGATCTGGTCAGTGAAGATCAGCGTCAGGGCTTGTTTGATGCGCTGGCAGCACAGATACCGCTTGGCCGCCTGGGTGAACCGCAGGAGGTTGCCCGCACCGTTGCGTTTCTTGCCTCGGATGCCGCCAGCTTTATCAATGCGGCAGAACTGTTTGTCGATGGTGGAATGGCACAGGTCTGAGACTCACCCTGTAGCTGAATATCAGCCCCTGGTGATTGTCCTTACCCGGTACGCAAAATCCCGGTTCGCCGGGCGTAAGCAGCAAGGCGCGCCTGGCTTAACCGTTAACGTATCAATGCCTGCCTGTGACATACGGCTGCGTTGATCTGTAACCTGAATCCGGCACGCCGTCATAAAATGTCACGTTGAAGAAACACCCGCCTGGCAAATCCCCCGCTATAGTTATTGCCTGTCACGTCAGTCATAAAAACCATGGAGATAACATGAGCCAACTTTTTTCCACTGTCTCGCTGGGCGAACTTACGCTGGATAACCGCATTGTGATTGCGCCGATGTGCCAGTACTCCGCTGAAGCGGGCAATGCGACCGCCTGGCACCGTATCCATCTTGGCCAGCTGGCCTTTTCCGGCGCAGGTCTGATGATCATTGAAGCCACCGCCGTAGAGGATATTGGTCGCATCTCCCCCGGCGATCTCGGTTTGTGGAATGATGATAATGAAGCTGCGCTGAAAACGGTTCTGGAAGATGTCCGCCGCTACTCCTCTATTCCGGTTGGTATTCAGCTGGGTCATGCGGGACGCAAAGCGTCGTGTGCCGTACCCTGGGAAGGCGGTAAGCAGATTGCGCCTGAAGCCGGCGGCTGGCAAACCGTGGCTCCGTCCGCACTGAGCTACAGCGCGGATGAAGTGAAACCGGTTGCCATGAACACTGACGATCTGGCGCGGGTAAAACAGGCCTTTGTCGACAGCGCCCTGCGTGCGGTGCGTCTGGGAATTCAGCTTATCGAAGTGCATGCCGCACACGGCTACCTGCTGCATCAGTTCCTGTCGCCGCTGTCGAATCAGCGCAGTGATGAATATGGCGGCTCGCTGGAAAACCGTATGCGCTTCCCACTGGAGGTCTTCAAAGCCGTTCGCGATGCCGTACCCGCTTCCGTGCCGGTAGGCGTGCGCATTTCTGCCACTGACTGGGTTGAAGGCGGCTGGGAGATCAATCAGTCAATCGCCTTCTCGCGTGAGCTGGAAGCGCTGAACAGTGCTTATATTCATGTCTCAAGTGGCGGTTTGTCGGAAGACCAGAAAATCAGCGTCGGACCCAATTATCAGGTGCCGTTCGCCCGCGATATTCGTGAGCAGGTGTCGATTCCGGTGATTGCGGTCGGCTTAATCACTGAGCCGCAGCAGGCAGAAGATCTGCTGCAACAGGGTGAAGCTGACCTTGTGGCGCTGGCGCGCGGTATTCTTTACGATCCGCGCTGGCCGTGGCACGCAGCCGCTGCGCTGGATGGTAAAGTCCAGGTTCCGCCACAGTATCTGCGTTCTGAACCGCACGATGTAAAAGGCATCCTGACGCAGGATCAGTAAGCTTTAACGGGCAGACCGCATTAACGGCGGTCTGCCCGTTCTCTTATAAAATGCCTTTCAGCCGCAGATGCTGCAGCAGCATGATGGTCTTGGCATCCACAATCTCACCCTGGTCAATCGCCTGTAACGCCTGGTCAAAACCGATCTCAAGCACCTCGATATCCTCACCCTCTTCCGCTATTCCGCCGCCTTCACCGCTACGCTGCTGATCGCCATACTCGGCAATAAAAAAGTAGAGTTTTTCAGTAACCGAACCGGGGCTCATAAAGGCTTCAAACACCTTCTGCACATGGCTGACGCGAAAACCGGTTTCCTCTTCGGCTTCGGCAACAATACGCGCTTCCGGCGAGGCGTTATCCAGCAGACCGGCGGCCGCTTCAATCAGAAAGCCATCATGCCCGTTAAGGAAAATCGGAAAGCGAAACTGACGGGTCAGTACCACCGTACGTTTGTCACGGTTGTAGAGCAGGATCACTGCGCCGTTACCGCGGTCATAGGCTTCACGGCTCTGCTCCTGCCAGCGGCCGTCACGACGCAGCAGCGAGAACGTATATTTTTTCAGGGTATACCAGTTGTCTGACAGCAACTGCTCATTGATGATGCGCACGCGGGGATGGTTCTGCTGCATGATGTTCTCCAGGATAGGTAGACAGCCATCACGCTATCATGCACAATCGTGCAAATTCAAGAAAAAACATGCAAAGGCCAGTTATGCTATCCAGCCAGCGAAAACAGACGATTCTTGCCCTGCTCGCCCAGGAAAAACAGGTGCAGTCGCGGGACCTCAGCCAGCGCTTTGGCCTATCCGAAGACTCTATCCGCCGCGACCTGCGTGAACTGGCGGCTGAAGGATTGTTGCAGCGGGTACATGGCGGCGCGCTGCCGGTTTCCGCTGCGCTGGCCACCTTTGAAACGCGCAAAAGCGTGCAGACTGCTTCCAAACAGGTTATTGCGCAAAAAGCCGTTTCACTGATCCAGCCGGGACAGATCGTACTGATTGATGGCGGGACCACCAGCGCGGAACTGGTGCGACTGTTACCCGCCACGCTGAGCTTTACCGCGGTTACGCACAGTCCCAGCGTGGCGCTGGCGTTAGCCGATCATCCACTCGTGGAGATCATACTGATTGGCGGGCAGCTCTATAAACATTCAGTGGTGACGGTGGGCGCAGCGATGCTGGAGTCGATCAACCGCATCAATGCCGATCTCTTTTTTATGGGCGTCACCGGCGTGCATCCGGCGGCGGGCCTGACCACCGGTAATTTCGAAGAGGCGACGGTCAAGCGTGCGCTGGCAGGACGCGCAGCGGAAACCGTGGTGCTGGCGTCAGCGGAAAAGCTGAACTCCGCCTCGGCATTTGCCATAGGCGACCTGTCGCTGGCCAGCACGCTGGTCGTGGAAACGCAGCCGGACGAGGCGCTGCGACAGGCGCTGAGCCAGCAGGGTGTGACGGTCATCTGAGTTCGTAGCAGGCCTGCAGCGCAAGATACGGGCCGGTCAATGGTCGCTGTTTGACAGGAAACTGCTGTGCTACTGGCGTCATTGAGCTTTGCGCCAGGGCCACCGTAACGGCTCCCTGCTGATAAGCCTGCTCTGCTGCTGCTGCAATCAGTGCAAAATAGCGTGTTGTCTCCCCCGCTTTAAACGCCGCCCATGCTCCCTCCACCAGCACGACCTCCACCTGGCTGCCGGGCTGGCAGAAAAGTGCCCGCGTCGCCGCCAGCGTTGACTCTGCCGCACAGAGCGCAACCTTGCGCCCTGCCTGACGCTGCAGCGCCTCCGCCAACATCCCGTCGGTGCGCATGACCCGATCCTGCGCGCTGAAATCACCGGCAACCGGCCCCAGCGTCGAGCAGGTGATCAGCACCGCATCGAACTGCGGCAGCAGCGTTTCAATCATTTGGGCAATACGGCGGCGTAACGCAGTCGTCATCCCGCCGCTGCGTTCCGCTTCTGCCAGCAGCGCAGGCATCACCAGATGATTCAGCGGTGGATTGTCATGTGTCAGTGCGCTGGCGGCATCATCAAATATCGCGATATTACTGACCGCGGTGTGAAAGCAAAGAATGTTCAGGGTGAACTCCGGTACAGGTCAGATTGCGGATTGCCAGGCTGCATGCTGGATAACAACACGATAACCATCCCTGTCGCTAAATGTCACGCCCCGTTGATCCCAGTAAGGATTCAATGCAGGAACCCGCATAAATCCTGCCTCATCCATACAGGCACATCGGGCCAGCCAGTCAGGCCGTTGCGGAATGTAGAGCACCAGCAGGTCCTCATCTGTCGGCGATGGCCGGACGGGATGCGTGTGACAGAGCGTGAATTCGAGATGCCAGCCCACCCCTTCAGCGCCCAGCATCACGCCACTGAACCCCTGATGATCAGTAAACTCACCGATTTCTTGCAACCCCAGCCCGTGGCAATAGTTCTGACTGCTTTGCGTCAGGTCTGTCACCGGTCGGGCAATACGCAGATGCTGTATAATCATGGTTCTCTCCCTGTAGAGTTCACTGATATTTATCACAATCTTCAGAGCTTCCCGTGACGCCGGATGCGTGTCATGCCGCACTGCTGTTGACTCGCCTGCCCGTTTTTTGCAAGCGGATGTGAACAGCCATCAGACTGAATCCATGACGCCAATGGTCCTGCATCCGCTGTGTCCCCGTGGTTAGCACCCTATGCCCTGTTATCGGTAAATCAGTTTACCGCTCACAGCGCTAAACGCATTCCCGCCGCTGTCATCTACACTTTCCCGGTATTCATATGGTGGTGCCCTGAGCATTGCCCGGCTATAAAAGGATGACAATATGACTGAACAAGCAACCCAGAACCATGCCTGGTTACTGGGTTCACGCCCACACGGTGAGCCGACCAAAGAGAATTTCCGCCATGTGGCGCAGCCCGTCCCGGAAATCAAAGAGGGTGAAGTACTGCTGAAAACCATCTATCTCTCGCTTGACCCCTACATGCGTGGGCGGATGGACGAGGGTAAATCCTACGCCGCGCCGGCAGAGCTGGATCAGCCGATGGTGGGAGGCACCGTCTGTCAGGTCGCCGAATCGAAAAACAGTGACTTCAAGACCGGTGACTGGGTGCTGGCGCAGAGCGGCTGGCAGGAATATGCCGTCTCCGATGGCAAAGAGATTGCGAAGCTGGGCAACGATCTGCCTCATCCCTCATGGGCGCTGGGTATTCTCGGTATGCCAGGCTTTACCGCCTATATGGGTCTGATGGATATTGGTCAGCCGAAAGCGGGTGAAACCCTGGTCGTTGCCGCCGCAACCGGTCCGGTGGGCGCAACGGTCGGCCAGCTGGGTAAACAGAAAGGCTGCCGTGTCGTTGGTGTGGCGGGCGGTGAAGAGAAATGCCGTTACGCGGTCGATACGCTGGGCTTTGATGCCTGCCTCGATCACCATAGCGCCGACTTTGAAGAGCAGCTGAAAAATGCCTGCCCGGATGGCATCGATATCTACTTCGAAAACGTCGGTGGCAAAGTGTTTGATGCCGTATTCCCGCTGCTGAACACCGCTGCGCGCGTGCCGGTCTGTGGTCTGGTCTCGGCTTACAGCCAGCGTGAGCTGCCGCAAGGCCCGGACAGAACCTCTCTGATCATGGCGGGCATTCTGAAACGCCGTATCCGTATGCAGGGCTTTATCATCTTCCAGGATTATGGTGACCGTTACCCTGAGTTCCTGGAGGCGATGCGTCCGCTGGTGGAGAACAAAAAAATCCACTATCGCGAGCACATGATTGAAGGATTAGAGAACGCGCCACAGGCGTTTATCGATATGCTGAATGGCAAAAACTTTGGTAAAACCGTGGTGAACGTCGGCGCCTGATGACGTTAGCGTGCCGCGTCACTGACGTGGCACGCCATTAATCAGTGCGGCTGCCGGGAAACGTGTTCGGCAGCTGCACGATTTGCCGCACTCACCGCTTCTGCCAGCGTTACCCCGCTACTCAGGCGCTGACACAACACGCCGACAAAACAATCCCCGGCACCGTGGGTGCTCACCAGTGTCACCTTCTGCGCCGCCAGGGTATGCGTCTCTCCCGCCTCGCTGTAAGCCACACCATGTTCACCAGCGGTAACCACCACTCTGGCAAACCGGCTGGCCAGCGATTCTGCCGCTGAGCGCGCCGACGTCAGATCCTGCACACTAATCCCGCACATATCGCGCGCTTCAATGGCGTTCACCACCAGCAGATCGATACAGTTTTCAAACGCGGCTGACAACGGCCGGGCGGGCGCGGCATTGACGCAGACCGTAATCCCCCGCTGCTGTGCCGCCTGGGCCGCACAGAGGTTCACCGCTTCCGGGACTTCATTTTGCAGCACCAGCAGCGACACCCCCTGCCAGAAGCCGGGCTGCTCAAAGGTCTCCAGCGGGATCTGCTGATTGGCATTGGAGACCACCACCGCACCGTAATCTCCTTCGGCATCGGTAATCGCCACGCTCATCCCGGAGGGAAGCGCATCAATGATGCTGACGGCGGTGCAATCGACCCCGGCCTGCTGCAGATGATCCAGCAGGAATTGCCCCTGCTGATCGCGCCCCACTGAACCGGCGAAGCGCACTGCGGCACCCGCGCGTGCCGCTGCGACGGCCTGATTCCCCCCCTTGCCACCAAACTTATAGTGACAGGCGCTGCCCATCACCGTTTCGCCTTTTTCCGGGCGATGGTGTGCATCCAGCATAATGTCGTAGTGAAGACTGCCGGTGACTGCAATTTTGCTCATAGCTAGAATTCCCGCAGATCCTGAACCGCATGCTGGGTTTTCATCAGGTTCTTCTCCGCCCGCTTCAGATCTTTCTTGGCGATAGCGACAAACAGCGCATCCAGAATATTGAGCTGGGCGATGCGTGACGCGGCGTTTTCACCCAGCAGATGCGATCCCTGAGAGGTTGAATTGAGGACCACATGCGCACTCTTCGCGATCGGGGATTCGGCATAGTTGGTAATGGCGATAACTTTCGCGCCATTCCTCCCCGCCAGTCTGACCGGATCGTTCACCGCACGCGTAGCACCCGAATGGCTGATGGCGATAACCACATCGTCATCAGATAACACGGCGGCTGACATCAGCATGATGTGGGCGTCGTCATAGGCAGTCGACTTAATGCCAATCTTCAGCATCTTGTGTGACAGGTCCCGCGCCACGGCGGCAGAACCGCCCACGGCGTAGAGATCGATATGACGCGCTTTAAAGATAATGTCCGCCGCACGATTGAATTCAGAAACATCCAGAATCGATAAGGTCTCTTCAATCGCCTGGATAGAGGTTCTGAAAACTTTGGCCAGCAACTGCTCCGACGAATCATCCGGCTCAATTTCCGCATGCAGCCCTGCCACTTCAGACTGGTTGTAATAGATCAGGCCACTTCTGAAATGCCTGAAGCCGGTGAAGTTAAGTTTTTTGGTAATCTTAACGATCATCGCTTCAGAGACATTATTCTCCCGCGCAATCTCCTTTAATGAGGATTGCTCGGTAATGTCGGTTCGGGCAATTATCGCCTCAGCTACCCGACGTTCTAACGGCGTCAGCTGGGGCAAACGCATGCGAATCTGAGCGCCAATGGCTCGCGGATCTTGCTTCATTACTTGCCTCGGGTCGCCCGGTCAATCAACATCGCTATGATAATAATAAGGCCGGTAGCGAGCAATTGGTAAAAGGCCTGAATGTTCAGTAAGGTCAAGCCATTACGTAACGCACCGAGGATAACCACGCCGATCAGCGTTCCGAAGATACTGCCCTTGCCGCCCATTAACGACGCACCGCCAATGGCCGCCGCCGCAATCGCATCCAGTTCCCACAGGTTGCCGATGGTCGGTTCGGCAGCCCCCAGACGACCAATCAGAATCAGCGAGGCCAGTGAGGCCAGTAAGCCGGAGAAGATATAGACCGTGACCTTGGTGAGCTTAACCGGCACACCTGCGACCCGCGCCGCCTCTTCATTGCCGCCAATCGCCAGAATATATTCCCCCAGCGGGGTCTTATTCATCACCGTCCACAGCAGCAGCGCAATCACTGCCACAATCACAATCGGCGTCGGGATACCGAAAAGCGTACTGTTAATCAGGCTGCGAAATTCCAGCGGAATACCGAAGATGGGATTGCCGCCGGTGTAGATCAGCGCAATTGCCCGGAACAGCGACAGGCCGCCCAGCGTCACAATAAACGGCTGCAGCCCGGCATAGGCGATCAGTGTGCCGCTGAACAGCCCGCACATCGCGCCCACACCCAGCGTCGCGAGGATCGCCAGCGGCACCGGCACGCCCGATGCCATCAGGGTTGCACCCAGCACCGCAGAGAGCGCCGCCGTGGGGCCGACCGAGAGGTCAATCCCGCCGGAGATAATCACCAGCGTCATGCCCAGTGCAATCAGGGCGTTGATTGAGGACTGCTGCAGAATATTCAGCAGATTAGGCAGCGTGAAAAAGACCGGCGACAGAAACGAAAATGTCACCACGATAATCAGTAAGCCAATTAAGGTACCGGCATCACGCAGATTAAATTTAAGCCGCAGCGCAGGTCGGGTACCCGGCCCGGTAGATGTCTGAGTTGTCATAGTTATAACCTTAAATAGTGTCAGGTAAGCGGTCAGGCGGTCTGGTCGATATCTTTGATGGCATAACGGGCAATGTTCTCTTCGGTGATCGCGCTGCCGGTTAACTCTTTGGTTATCCGGCCCTCGCGCATCACCAACACCCGATCGGAGATGCGCATGATCTCGGTCATTTCTGACGACACCACCACAATGGCTTTGCCCGCCTGGGCCAGTTTTTCAATCAGGTGATAGATTTCAGACTTGGCACCAATATCGATACCGCGCGTCGGTTCATCAAACAGAAACACATTGGCATCCGCCGCAACCCAGCGGCCGATGATCACTTTTTGCTGATTGCCGCCGCTCAGCGTGCCGATGGTTTTCTCAATGTCGAGCGGGCGCAGTTTCAGGTCGCCCATGACCCTCAGCGCCTCGCGGTCCAGCCGGGCCTGGTTCATCAGCCCCGCCGACGTGAAGCGGTGCATCGACGGCAGCGCCATATTCATCTTCACCGCCCGCTCTTTGATAATGCCCTCTTTTTTGCGGTCTTCTGGTACCAGGCCAATGCCCGCCTTGATCGCCGCACGCACGTTGTGGTTCTTCACCGCGGCACCGTTGACGCTCACCGTGCCACGGGTGCGCCTGTCGATACCGGCAATCAGCTTCAGCAGTTCGGTGCGCCCCGCGCCGACCAGTCCGGCAATGCCCAGCACTTCGCCCGCACGAACGCTAAAGTTTGCCGCCACCACCTCATTGCCACGCGTCAGATCCTCTACCCGCATCACTTCGCGATCGGTGACAAACGCCTGATGGTCAAGCTTGTCGATCTTCCGTCCGACCATTTTGGCGACGATGCTCTCCTCATCCTCATCATTGATGTTGACCACCCCAACCTGCTTTCCGTCACGCATAATGGTGGCGCGGTCGCACACCCGGAAAATCTCATTCATCTTGTGCGAGACATAGATCAGCGAGACGCCGGTCGACTTCAGATCGCCAATCAGCTCCGCCAGCCGGTCAAATTCGCGTGGCGTCAGGCTGGAGGTCGGCTCATCCATGGCGATGATTTTGGCGTCATCCAGCAGCGCCCGGGCAATCTCAACGATCTGCTGCTGCGATACCTTGAGGTTCCTGATCGGCGTATCGGGATCGATAGTGGGATCCAGCGTCTTCAGAATCAGGGTAGCCCGCGCCAGCTGGGCCTTTTTATCCACCCACCAGCCTCCGGCGCGGGTCAGCGGGCGACCCAGAAACATGTTCTGCGCCACGGAAAGCTCAGGCACATGCTGTAACTCCTGGTGGATCATCGCGATCCCGGCCTGACGGGCGCTGAGCGGACTGCGGATCTGCACCCGGTTTCCATTGACGCTGATCTCTCCGCTGTCCGCACCGCGAACGCCGGAGAGGATATTCAGCAGCGTCGACTTACCCGCGCCATTTTCCCCAATCAGCGCGTGCACCTCGCCGGGCCGCACTGAGAAATCGACATCCTGCAGCGCGGCGGCGTTACCGTAACTTTTGCTGATGCCACGCATCATTAAGCGAAACTGTTCCATACCCGCTCCCGCTGACTTATTGTTGAGCCAGCAGCTGACGCAACCGGTTGTTGTCTTTGGTTGAGAACGCTTCGACATTCTCTTTGGTGATCAGCGCCTGGGGTGTCGAGACAACGCGCGACAGTTTCTGTCCGTTGATCAGCCGGATAATGACGTCCATCGCCACTTCACCGGTCAGCACCGGGAAACTGTCGACCGTGCCGGTCAGCTCGCCGCGCTTAATCGAGGCGTAGGCATCGGAAATACCGTCAGTGCCAAAGATGGCCACCTGTGACGCTTTGTTCTGCGCGCGTACCGCCTCCACCACGCCCAGCGCCATGGTGTCGTTGTTGGCGTAGAAGCCGATCAAATCAGGATGCTGCTGCAGAATGGTCGATGCGGCGTTAAAGGCCTGCTCACGACTCCAGTTAGCGGGTACGCTGGCCACGATGGTGAACTTACCGGCGCTGTCCAGCGTCTCTTTAAAGCCACGGGTGCGCTGTCCGGCGGCATAAACCCCTGGCTGCCCTTCAATCACCGCCACTTTGCCGCCCTGCGGATGGTGCTGAATAAACCATTTCGCCACCCGCACGCCATTGTCTTTCTGGACGTTGCCGACGTAGTAGCGCGCATTCGGCATTACCGCATCATTAACGTTCACCACCGGGATATTTTTACTGTTGGCACTCTCCAGTGCAGGCTCCAGGTTGATATCGGTCTGCGGCGAAACCAGCAGGCCGTTAAAGCCCTGCGAGATCAGGGTTTCCGCAATGGAGAGCTGACCGAGCTGATCGTCTTCATTGGCCGCCGCCTGATAAGCGACAGTGAAACCATACTTTTTCGCCGCGTTCTGGTAGCCCTGGCCGAGTGAGCGCCAGTACTCATTGGTCAGGGTTTTCGATACCCCGCCAATCTTCAGCGACTTATCGACTTTTGGCAGTGCGCCATATTTGGTGTCGAGCTGGGTCCAGTCGGTGCGATCCGGTTCAGTATCGGATTGCAGCGGTGCCAGTTCTGCCGCATAAACCGTGCTGCAGAGCAGTGAGGAGGCGATAAGAGCAAGCAGGCGTTTTTTCATTTTTTATTCTCAGGGTGTTGGGTAGAGGTGTGATGTTTTTATGATTAATCGGCTGTCAGCGGGCCAGCATGATGTCATTGACGATCTGCTGAGAGGCCACCGCATCCTGACGCCCGATGGCCGCCAGTAACGCCGCGTTGTCGTGCAGCTGGTCACACAGCCTCAGCAGACGGGTCACGGTCGCAATATTGCTTTCTGCCTCACGGATCGGGTCAAGACCGCTGGCATCCGGGAAGGTATCGAAGTAGTAGGCACCGCGATAACCATCACGCTGCATCTGCCAGAGAAACTCCAGCGTGGCGCGAGGGTTGACTGAGCCGACCATCAGGCCGTCATCACGCTTGCCCCAGCCGTCGTTAAGGTCCAGCCCCAGCAGCCGTGAGCGGCGCGCCACCATGGCGGCGGCGTAAGCCGGGATCTCATTGGCAAACAGTACATGAGCAAAATCCAGGGTGATCCCCAGGTTGGCGCAGCCCGCCTCTTCCACGGCCAGCAGACAGGTGGTGGCGTTGGGAAAGATGCTGTAGGCGCGTGGCTCATTGGGTTTATATTCGATGCTGACGTCAACGTCCGGTGCATACTCCGCCACTTCACGCACGGCGCTGACCGCATCCTCCCAGATTTTCTTATAGTCCGCCTGGAAGCAGTAATCGAAACCGTCCTGCCCCATCCACAGCGTCATCAGCCGTGAACCAAATTCCCGACCCGCGTCAATGCCCCGTTTGGTCAGCTCAATCGCTTCGCGACGCACTTTCGCGTCGGGATGGGTAAACGCGCCGATTTTGAACTGCGGCGCGTCCCAGCGCATTTGCATACCGTTAACGGCCAGACCCGCATCACTGATCGCCTGGCGCAGTGTGGGAATATCGCTGGTGAGATGTTGCGGAAAGTTGAGGTCGAGATGCGTTAAGCCTTTGACCTTGCCTGCACGGGCAACCATCTGCAGCACAGAGGGCTTGCCCTGCTGATCGGGCCAGTAGAGGTGCGCCCCCGAGGCGAAAGAGTTAAGACGGGTAGCAAATTTCAGTTCCGACATGAGCATCAATCCTTCAGAGTGCGTATTGTGAAGTACTTTTCGTGTTCACGATAAATTGTGAAGTCATATATTAATCTACGCCTCGCGGCTTAATGCGCAAGTCTGTCAGGCAGGAGAAATCGTTAAAGCGGGAGCGCTGTCACGAAATGGTTTCGATGCGTTATCAGATGATGTGAATGCGGAGATGAAAGAATTGAGATGAAATACAACAGGTTGTCGCGCGAAGCCGGGTGTGAGATCTGGCAGGCAGAGGTGTGAAAAAAGCTGAGCGCCAGGGCGGCGCTCAGCGGGTCGGTTTTTTAAACAATCACTTCAGACGGAAAGCGACAACGCTGTCGCCCGCCGTGGTACCGAGCGAGCCGTGGCCGCCCGCGGCAATTACCACATACTGCTTGCCATCTTTGCCCATAAAGGTGGATGGCGTGGCCTGCGCACCCGCGCTCAGTTCAGTCTGCCACAGCAGTTCGCCGGTGGTGCTGTCGTAAGCACGGAAGAAGTTATCTGCCGTTGCGCCGTGGAACACCAGATCACCCGCCGTCAGCAGCGGTCCGCCGTGCGCCACCATGCCCATCGGGAAACCGAGCGGGAAGCGGCCAGGCAGGAAGCTGGTCTTGAGGTTTTTGGTGGTGCCGACGCGACGCAGCCATTCGGTTTTGCCGGTGGTCAGATCCACACCGACCATCCGTCCCCACGGTGGCGCGATGCAGGGAATACCCAGACCCGACGCCATCTGCTGGATGTGGATAGCGTAGTCACCGTGGAAGTTCTCATTCCAGTACGGCGTACCATCTTTGGTGAAGGTACGCTGGTTTTCGGTTTCCGGCGTGCGTCTGATGAGGTTGTATTTGTAAGCCAGGCGCACCGGTGCCGCAATCAGCATCTGACGCTGTGGATCAACCGCTACTGAACCCCAGTTAAACACCCCGATGTTGCCCGGGAAGATCAGCGAGCCTTTCTCCGTTGGTGGCGTCCACGGGTTACCGTCATAGCGCAGTTCACGGAACGTGGTGCGGCAGGCCATCTGGTCAAACGGCGTAATGCCCCACATTGACTTCTCAGTCAGCGGCTGCGGAATGAAGTTCAGGCTTGAGACCGGCTGAGTCGCCGCATACTGCTCGCCTTTAATACCATCCGTGGAGACCTTAACCTGCTCTACCGGATAAACCGGTTCGCCGGTCAGGCGGTTCAGCACAAACAGGTTGCCGGTTTTGGTCGGCAGGATCACCGCCGGTTGCGGTTTGCCCTGATAGTTGATGTCCACCAGCGACGGCTGTGACGGGTTATCGCGATCCCAGAGGTCGTGGTTCGAACTCTGATAACGCCATTTGAACGCACCGGTTTTCAGATCCAGTGCCACCAGCGCATCACGGAATTTTTCAGTGTTGCTGGCGGGATCGCGTTCAAGTCCCACTTCATCCGGCGAGGCGTTACCAAACGGCACATAGACCAGGCCGTTTTTCAGATCGGCGCTCAGGGTGGCCCAGGCGACCGGGGTATCCTGCGGATAGGTTGCCCCTTCAGCGACCGGTGCGGTGTTATCCGGGTTAGCCGGATCGAAGTTCCACACCAGACGACCGCTGACGGCATCATAGGCACGGATCACACCTGATGGGTTACCGCTGTTGAAGCCGTTATCCATCACCGAACCGCCGACAATCACCAGGTTGCCCGCCACCAGTGGCGCGGCAGTCTGCATCAGCGCGTGCGGACGCACCTCGCCCATGTTGGCGCGCAGATTCACCACACCGTTGTCACCAAAGTCAGCACAGGCTTTACCGGTATCGGCATCCAGCGCCAGCAGGCGGGCATCGGTGGTGGCATTGAAGATACGCTTGCGGCAGATGGCCGGCGATGCGCCCGTCTGCGCCTGCGCCTGCTGACCGGCATCGAAGTAGCTCACGCCACGACAGGTCTGGTGCTGCTGCAGATAAGAGCGGTTTTTATCCGGCGTCGTTTTCCACTTCACCGCACCGGTTTCCGGGTCAAGAGCATGGACTTCGTTGTGCGGCGTACAGAAGTAGAGCATGCCGTTGGCTTTCAGCGGTGTCGCTTCAAAGGTGTATTCGGTCGCATCATCACCCTGACGCAGGTCGCCGGTGTGATAGGTCCAGGCCACTTCAAGATCTTTCACGTTATCTTTAGTGATCTGCTTCAGCGCCGAGAAGCGCTGGCCATCTGTGGTTCCGCCATAGGCGCTCCACTCTTCAGCGGCACCGCCGGTCGCAGAGGCGTTGCGCGGCGTATTAATGGCGCCCTGCTGCGGCAGCGGATCGTAGAAGCAGAGACCGATGACCAGCAGCACCATCAGGACGACGGAACCCCCGAGGAAAGGATGGAAACGACGCTGCCCCTGATAGAGCGGACGCACCACCCACGGCAGCGCCAGCCAGAGACCCAGCACGCCAAACAGGTCGCCGCGCGGGATCCACTGCCATTTGTCGAAGCCCACTTCCCAGATAGTCCAGAACAGAGTGATCCACATCAGCAGCGCATAAAGCGTCAGCGCACTGCGTTTGTTCATCAACAGCAGAATCGCGCTGAGCAGAACGCCCACGCCCATCAGCGCATAGAACGCGCTGCCTCCTGCAAGCAGGAGTTGTCCTCCCATGTAAATCAGGGCGATAGCAAATATCACCATGATTATACTGGTTATTTTATTGATCATGATCCATCCTCGGGTCATTAGCGGCAATTGAAAGGTTAAGCTGGAAACATAAATTCAACGAGATTTTAACTTACGCACGAAATATGTAAAAACGTGTATAAGCGTTAATCATTAGAAATATTTATTATAAATGTCACCTGTTAATGCGGTCAGGCCGCTTTTTTTACTTTCTGAAGGGCTGATTACGGGATATCCATCACAAAAAATTAACCATAGGCTGCTAACGACCGCACCTTTTGTTCAAAAGCGATTAATTAACAGACAAGCCGCCCTTCTGTAACGCCAGCTAAAGTGTGCCCGACGAAAGATTTTCAGAGTCAAATAATCATAATGGTTTATTAACTCTGCTCTGAAATAACTCTTATTGCTGAAATCGGGAATGTTACTGCCCTGCTGTTATTATTGGCGGCTTCATCAACGCTGGTGCGGTGTCGCTGATGTTTAAATGATTTAATTATGCCATCCAGAGCGCGCTTTTATTATTTTCCTGTAAAAGCATTCGCAGGGAATAGATTAATGAAAAAAGGCATTTTGCCGATGAAAACGATTTCAGATATTCCGTAGCATGACGCTTATTTTACCTGTGATATATATCAGCTCTCTTATATTCGTTTATCCGGCCAGCAGGCGGGATTTTTCTGGCAGCAATAAACCAGGCAGGTTAACTATGACCGCACTTCACGCTATTTATCGCAAGTTTCGTTTCCCTTTTAAGTTTCTTAATGCTGCCATTCGCTATCCTGCCGCGCAGGCACGGGTAAAGCGTTATTCCGTCATGTCGATAGAAGAGACTGTCGATCTATTATTACGTAACCCACAATTATCCCTGGCCCGTTATGGCGACGGTGAACTGGAAATGACCTGGTATAAAAATATCGGTTTTCAGCCATTTGACCCGAATCTCTCTGCACGGCTTAAAGCCTTGCTGCAGCAGGATTCAGGGGCCAATCCGAACTGTCTGATCTGTCTGCCGGATGCCTTTCGCACCACCCGTAATATGCGGGGTGGGTCGGCCCTGTTCTGGTTCTTCCATAAATCATTTTATTTTAAATATTATGAGGCTCTGCTGAATAAACAGTACCAGTATGGAAATACCTCGGTGACCCGTCCCTATCACGATTATAAAGGCAAGCAATTATCCCGGACGATATTTGATAAGTTTAAACAGCTCTATCAGGGCCGCCGGGTATTAATTGTGGAAGGCAGTGGAACGCGCCTGGGATTAGGCAATGATTTACTGGAGGGAGCCAGCGAAGTGAAACGTATTACGACGCTGAACCGTAATGCCTTTTCCGTCTATGATCGTCTGTTTGATACCGTTTTAAAGAATGCCGTCAACTTTGACCTGGTCTTGATTTCATTAGGGCCGACCGCAACCGTGCTGGCATATGATTTAAGTCAGCACGGTATCCGCTGTATTGATAGCGGCCACGTCGATATTGAATATGAGTGGATGCTGGCCAGTGCCACCAGCAAAATAAAAGTGGACGGAAAAAACGTCAATGAGGCAGGCGTACTGCTGAGTGAACAGACTACGGTGGCAGATGCGACTTATCAGCAGCAGATTTTACAACACGTTGGCGAAATACCCCAGGTCGGGACGGCTGATACAGAAGCAGTCACGGAAGCCGTGGTTATCCCGCTGCCACACGTCAGCCCCAACCATCATAACGCCGCCTGAGCCTCACCACCGACAGGCAGCGGCTGCACCGCATTGAAGCGCAGGCGAATTATTAGCGGGATCAGTTAACCCCCTTCGGTGCGGACTCAGAGGCCCGAATTCTGTGCTTGTCCGCGGTTTGCCGGATAAATACCCTTTCCGGCATCAATTTTGCTTCTGCTCTCCTGAGACATTTAATCAGGAGAAGTGAGATGACAACCAGCCGTTACCGTTACACCATATTTTCACTGCTGTTCCTGATCGCCCTGATCAACTATATCGATCGCGGCGCCCTGTCGTTTGCGGCTAACGCCATTGCGGCGGAGTATCACTTCAGCAAAGTCCAGCTCGGTGCAGTGCTGGGCTACTTTGGCTTTGGCTATCTGTTTGGTTCGCTGTGTGGCGGCTTTCTTGCCGACCGTATCGGCACGAAAAAAGTCTGGCTGCTGGCAGGCGTACTCTGGTCGCTGCTGGAGATCGCCACCGCCTGGGCGGGGGAACTGGGCATGGCGCTGTTTGGCGGATCCGCCATTATGGGCTTTGCTGCCCTTCGCATTATGTTTGGTTTTTCCGAAGGCCCGGCCTATGCGCTGATGAACAAGGCGATTGCTCACTGGGCACCCGATAATGAGCGCGGCTTTGCGCTGGGCATCGGCCTGCTCTCGACCCAGGTTGGCGCGCTGCTGACCGCCCCGATTGCGGTGGGCCTGCTGCTGCTGACCCATGACTGGCGGATGATGTTTATCCTGCTCGGTGTTTTCTCCCTGCTGGCGATGGCGCTGTTTGCCCGCACCTTCAGCGACAGCCCGGAGAAAAGTCCACATACCAATGCCGCAGAACGTCAGCTTATCCAGACCGGTCAGCGCCGCAGCGCGGGCGACAGCGTACCACTGCCCTGGTGGCGCTTCTTTACCAGCCGCACCCTGGTCTGCAACGCGCTGGGCTACTTCTCATTCCTCTACATCACCTTTACCCTGGTGACCTGGATGCCGAAATATCTGCAGGATAATTTCCATTACGACCTGCACTCACTGTGGTACGTCGCGATGATCCCGTGGAGCGGCGCCTGTATTACGGTGCTGCTGGGCGGTCGCATTGCCGATGCCCTGCTGGCTCGCTTCCGTAATCTGCGTCTGGCGCGCAATCTGTTTGCCGCCGTCACGCTGTGCGGCACCGCCTGCTGCTTTATGGCGATCCCCTATGTGCAGTCGGCTGCCGGGATTATTGCACTGATGACCCTGGGCAATGCGCTGAATGCACTGGTAAACAATGTCTACTGGTCGGTGGTGATTGATGTCAC
The DNA here is from genome assembly GCF_001264395.1 of Pantoea sp. CFSAN033090. Lineage (NCBI taxonomy): Bacteria > Pseudomonadati > Pseudomonadota > Gammaproteobacteria > Enterobacterales > Erwiniaceae > Pantoea > Pantoea sp. CFSAN033090. The sequence continues at coordinate 91,508 of NZ_LGYX01000024.1, forward strand.
CCCTAAAGCGTCGGTGGGTACCTATAGTGGCATGACGCTGGCGATAGCCAATCTGGCAGCGATTATCTCTCCGATGCTCTGCGGCTGGCTGGCGGAATATTACGGCTATAACGCGATGTTTACCGTCACCGCACTGATCGCCTTTGGCAGTATGCTGGCAATGACACTACTGCAACCGGAGAAGCCGCTGGTGGCCGAGGCGCAGACCGGCGCAGCGGACGTTTCTGCCGCCTGATCTTAAAAGAGGATTTCCTGACACGCGGGTGATCACACACCCGCGAAGAGTGACACTCCCTGAAAGGCAGTCGCTCAGGCGGTCTGACCTTGTTATTGGGCGGGATAAATTGACTGTTCGGGGATGCCCCGACGATCCCAGCGGCTGGCGATCAGCCATAACAGTGCCGTCGCAAACCAGCCGATGATCCACGAGACATCATTACCGGCAAAAATCCAGGTCAGCGATCCATGGTGCAGCGGATTATCGATAAACGGCAGTTGCACCAGCACGCCCAGAAAATAGACGGTAATACCGGCCAGGTTCCAGCGTCCATAGCGTCCGTCCGGCTGCGACAGTGCCGGGACATCAACCCTGCCCCTGGTGATCAGATAGAAATCGGTCAGGCTGATCGCGCTCCACGGCACAAAGAAAGCCAGCAGAAACAGCAGGAAGTGGGTGAAGGATTTCAGAAAGGCCGGTTCACTGAGCAGAGCAATGACGCAGGCCAGCGTAACCATAAGCACCACGAACAGAATGCGCCCACCCCGACTCAGCGTGGTCTTCTGCCGGAAGCCAGAGACAATGGTGGTCAGTGACATAAAACTGCCGTAGGCGTTCAGTGTGGTAAACGTGATTTTTCCAAAGCAAATGGCGAAATAAATCACCATGGCCATGGTCGCCGTGCTACCCATGCTCACGATGTAACCGACCTCATTGCCTGCAAACGCACTTCCGGCAATGGCAGCGACAATCACCCCCAGCGTCATTGAAGCCTGCGTGCCAAGTACAGTGCCAAAAAAGACTGAGCTGAAGAGTTTCTTCGCGGAGACATCAGCTGGCAGATAGCGTGAATAGTCCGAGACATAAGGACAGAAGGCAATTTGCCAGGATGAAGACAGGGAGACCGCCAGCAGGAAATTTGCCGGGGTAAAGTGCTGATTCTGCCACACGGCTGATAAGTCATGCGCAGAGAACAGCGTGATAAACAGATAAGCAAAGGCTAAAACGCCAATGACGCTCGCCAGCTTGCCCAGTTGATGAATCACGCGATAGCCCAGCACCGCAATGATCACGATGAGGATGCTGAACAGGATCATCCCGGTTGAATGACTGACATGGATAAGTTTAGCCAGCGCCTGCCCGGCTAATACTGTCCCGCTGGCTGAAAATCCCACATACATAATGCACACCAGCACCAGAGGAATAACAGCACCAAACACGCCAAACTGCATACGGCTGGTGATCATCTGCGGTAAACCCAGGCGCGGACCCTGGATCGCATGCAAAGACATGATCGCTGCACCCAGAATCTGCCCCACCAGTAAGCCGATAAGAGACCACACGACGTCTCCACCCAGCACCACGGCCAGCGCACCCGTGACAATAGCCGTGATTTGCAGATTGCCACCAAACCAGAGCGTGAACTGGTTAAAGGGATGACCATGACGTTCACCCAACGGGATGTAATCAATGGAGCGGGTTTCTGACAGGCCCTGTTTCTCTGAGCCTGAATAATCTGATACAGATGATTTGACCGACATAGATTCCTCGCTGGAACAGTGAGAGACGTGTTGACTGAAAGCGTGATTTGCCCAATCCAGGGTTGAGAGTACATGTCTATACAAGCAGCGATATTGTCATGCGCATCGGGAAGTTACAAGGCAACCGGTCATTGGAAAATGTGATGATATCGACAGGCCTGTCATGATGGGGCAGGAAAGGATGAGGGAGCGCGGGGACCTGTTTCCGGGGGATAACGCCCTTATGGCGGGGCGTAAAACGGGAGTAAGGCATTTTGTTCGATCACCGCTACAGGCGACAGCGATGATCGGGTAACGCGTACGATGTCAGGCCTGTCAGTTTCAGAGTGTGCAGAGGAGGAAATACCCTGACGGTTACCCTTTAGCCACTACCCGCTGACGATGACAGTCGGCCGGTTCCAGTTTTTGCCCCTGTGAAGAGATAACCTCCAGGCGTGGCAGCGGCTTTCCTTCCGCATTATCCAGCAGCACGGAGTGGGTTTCGCCCTTCTCAAACAGGTAACGCTCGCCCCACTGGCGCATCGCGACCACAACCGGAAACAGCGAACGGCCTCTTTCGGTCAGGACATATTCGCTGTAGGCGCTGCCGTCGGAGGCAGGCGCAATCTCAAACACCCCTATCTCCACCAGCTGCTTCAGGCGTGACGCCAGGATATTTTTCGCCAGCCCCAAATTCCGCTGGAAGTCACTGAATCTGCGGACGTCATCAAAGGCTTCACGCACGATCATCATGCACCAGCGCTCACCTATCGACTCCAGGGTTCTGGCGACCGGACATTCGCTGGTTCTCAGGGATTCCTGCTTAGCCATGCTCTTCTCTCACGCTGCCTGTCTCATGATGGCAGTTTAGCCACTCCGAAAAGAAGTTGCAAAAAAAAACCAGCCCGGTTAAAGATATCGCCAATCCAGTTTCAAATAAAAACCAGAAAGGAAAGCAACATGACCTGTACGATTGGCAAGGCGCGTGATCCTGAAGCCGATTCGCCCCCAGCCGCGATCCCGGTGCTCTCGTCCCGGATGATCTTTTTTTTCTCACTCACCTCTGCGCTGGCGGTCGCCAATGTTTACTCGGCACAGCCTCTGCTGGAGTCGATCGCCGCCAGCCTGCAGGTTTCCCCTGGTACCATTGGCACAGTGATAACGGCCACGCAGAGCGGCTACGCCCTCGGGCTGGTCTTTCTGGTGCCGCTGGGCGACTGCGTGAACCGCAAAAAACTGGTAATTACCCAGTTGCTGCTGTCCGTGCTGGCGTTAATCACTGCTGCGGTTGCGCCAGACCTGATGACGCTGCTCTGTGCAATGCTGCTGGTGGGATTAATGGCGGTGGTCACGCAGCTGATGGTGGCGTGGGCCGCCATGCTGGCATCGCCAGAACAGCGCGGACAGGTGGTGGGCAGCGTGACCAGCGGCATCGTGATCGGCATCCTGCTGGCGCGGTTTGTTTCCGGGATGATTGCTGACCTGGCGGGCTGGCGGGCGGTCTATCTGACGGCTGCCTGCCTGTTACTCCTGATCTCGCTCATCCTGGCGAAAGTGCTGCCCGCCACAGCAGGTCAGACGCGGCGCACATCTTATCCTCACCTCTTATTGTCTGTTTTCCGTCTCTTCCTCACGGAACCGCAGCTGCGCAGACGCGGGATCCTGGCGCTGCTGATTTTTGCGGCCTTCAGTATGCTCTGGTCTTCGATGGTACTGCCACTTACCGGCCTGTCACTGTCACACACCCAGATCGGGATGTTCGGCCTGGCCGGACTTGCCGGTGCGCTGGCGGCCTCCAGAGCAGGTGCATGGGCTGACCTGGGCCTGGGGCAGCGTGCCACTGGCTTAGCCCTGGCGTTGCTGACCTTCTCCTGGCTGCCGATAGCCGCGCTTCACACCTCGTTACTGTTGCTGATTTTCGGGGTGATCCTGCTCGATTTCGCCGTCCAGACGGTACATGTGATTAATCAGAGCCTGATCGTGGGCGCCCGACCCGAGGCGGCAAGTCGTCTGGTGGGGGCCTATATGTGCTTTTACTCGCTGGGCAGTGCGCTGGGGGCCATCGCCGCCACTCAGCTTTATACGCACTGGGGATGGCAGGCTGTCTGCTATGCCGGTGCAGCGGTCAGTGCCTCTGCCTTTCTCTGCTGGTCCGGAGTACGTCACTCATGAAATTAACGCATCTGCTGCTCGCCGTCATGATCACCGCCATCTGGGGGGTTAACTTTTCCGTTATCAAACTCGGCCTGCAGGCGGTCGACCCGTTTATCCTGGCAGGTATCCGCTTTACGCTCTGCGCCCTGCCAGCGTTGTTCTTTATTAAGAAACCGGACGTGCCGTGGCGCTACCTGATCAGCTATGGCCTGGTCTTCGGGATTGGCCTGTGGGGTCTGGTGAATCTGGGGATTAAAACCGGACTGTCGGCGGGCATCGCCTCGCTGCTGCTGCAGTTCAGCGCCTTCTTCACGCTGCTGCTCGGTGGCTGGGTATTTAAAGAGCGTCTCAGCCGCTATCAGATCGCCGGTTGTGCGCTGGCCTGCGCCGGTCTGCTAAGCATTTTTTTCATTACCGATGGTTCGGTGACGTTTTCCGGCATGCTGCTGGTGCTGGCAGGCGCGGTCGCATGGAGTATTGCCAATATCATCAATAAAAAAGCGGGCACCCGGCAGGTTTTTGCTTTTCTGGTCTGGTCGAGCGCCTTTGCACCCATTCCACTCTTCCTGCTGGACGGGCTGGTCAATGGCAGCGCGGGCTATCACGCACTCTTCACTCAGCTGGATGTGAAGGCGGTGTTGTCGATACTGTTTCAGGTCTATCCCAATACCCTGCTGGGCTACTGGGTGTGGAACTGGCTACTGAAACACTATCCGGTTTCTACGGTCGCGCCACTGTCGCTGCTGGTACCGGTGTTCGGCATCCTGGGTTCAGTGGCGATATTTGGCGAAACGGTTTCACCTCAGAAAATCGCCGCGCTGCTGCTGATCGTCGCCGGACTGGCTGTCGGGCTCTATGGCCAGCGGGTTGTGCGCTATTTCGGCGTACAAACCGGCTGACGGCGCCGTGGGGTTATGCACCGTGCCGCTGGCAGAACGCTTCGATGTCACCGTGCTGAAAATCGGGCAGATTCGCCAGCAGTTTCTCCAGCGGCCAGTTCCACCAGGCAATGCGCTGGAGACGGGCGGCGATAGCCGGTGTAAAGCGCACCCGCAGTGGCCTGGCCGGAACACCGCCCACGACGCTGTAGGGCGCGACGTTTTTCGTCACGACTGCACCCGCGGCCAGCACCGCACCATCACCAATGGTGACGCCTGGCAGCACAATTACGCCGTGACCTATCCACACATCGTGACCGATTATCACCCGATCGGCGCGTCGGGCGGAAAAGAAGTCCTGATCGCGTCGGGCGTCGGGGTGGTAATACTCCGGGCAGTAGGTAAAGCGATGCTGGGAGGCGCGGTCCATAGGATGATTCGGCGCGCCAATGCGCACCTGATTAGCAATGGCGCAGAAGCGGCCCACCTGGGTATCGGCCAGGCAGCAGTGTTCGCCGACATAGGAGAAGTCACCCAGCTCGCTATACTCCAGCGTGCTGTGCGCCAGGATCTCACACTGCTGACCCACAGTGGTTTCGCGCATCTTCACACTCTCATCAATCCAGGTGTGCGCTAATCGGGCGGGCATAACGGCGGCAATGGACATAAAACTCCCGGTCTGAATAAGCAGCGCCCCGGCGGCGTGCTTTGCCGCACCACCTTACCCGCCTCCGATGACAGAGAATTGACAAAGAAAAAAGGCGGAGTGGTTAGCTCCGCCTTGTTTCAAGTTCCGGTTAACCTGCGTGACCGGTCAGTTGCATAAGGGCAACGATGATCTGCAAGATGACCCGGATAAGATCCAGAATCAGCTTAGTCAGTTCCATCACTTTCCTTCTCCTTTTACAGGAGCGCGCTGTTCGGCAACCAGGGCTTTGACTCTACCCGCCGGGCGCCTAAGCACATCTTTGTGGAGAGAGCTGAGCGGCACTCATGGTTAAAGCCACAGGCCAGCACCACCTGATGCCTGCCGGGATTTTAAAACCGTGCCCCTGGGAGCGGCCAGTCGACAATGAGGCGATGCTCAACACTCAACACCTGTATAAACATACAGCATTTTGGCGAAACTTGAAATCCTTAGCCGCACATTTTACAATCTTGTTTGTGGAGAGTGCTGAGCACCTCGTTCGCAGCGCGGTTACCAGCCGGGTAGCGAACAAAAAATAAAGGATTTGGCGAAATGCCAAATCCTTTTTTTATGCCTGCTTTCTGCTTAAAAAAGCAGCGCAATGCTTACTTCGCGGCGCTGATTCGCCACACGGTATTACCCGCATCGTCAGCAATCAGGACACCGCCCTGTTTGTCGCTGGCCAGACCGACCGGTAATCCACGCACCTGCTTTTCGTCGTCCGTCAGGAAGCCCGAGACCACCGTCTGCGGCTGACCCACCGGCTTGCCGTTTTCAAATTTCACCCACACCACTTTGTAGCCATTCAGCGGCGTACGGTTCCAGCTGCCATGTTCACTGATAAACGCACCGCCCTGGTATTGCGGCATGTTATCTGCGCCGTAGAACAGCAGCCCCAGCGGAGCGACATGCGAACTCAGGGCATAATCAGGCTTAATCGCCTTCTCAACCAGATCGGGACGCTGCGGTTCAGCACGGGTATCCACATGCTGACCAAAGTAGCTGTAGGGCCAGCCATAGAAGCCTTTGTCCTGCACTGAGGTCATGTAGTCTGGCACCAGATCGGAGCCAATTTCATCACGCTCGTTGACGATGGCCCACAGTTTTCCGCTCTGCGGTTCCCACTGTAAGCCGGTCGGATTGCGCAATCCGCTGGCGTAGATCCGGCTGGCACCGCTGGCCGCGTCCACTTCCAGCACCGCGGCGCGGCGATACTCTGCGCCAATGCCGTTCTCGGTGACGTTACTGTTGGAGCCGACACCCACATAGAGCTTGCTGCCATCGGGGCTGGCCAACAGCGCTTTGGTCCAGTGGTGGTTAATCGGCCCGCCCGGCAGTTCCGTCACCTCTTCAGGCGCGGTGCGGATCTCCGTCTCCCCTTCGCGATAGGGGAACTTCACCAGGCTGTCAGCATTCGCGACGTAAAGGGTATTGCCAATCAGCTGCATACCAAACGGCGAGTGCAGATTCTCAATAAAGCGGTGCTGCTCCCATTTGCCATTGACGTTGCGCAGCAGCGTAATCCGGTTGCCGCCAGCGCCGCCCTTACCTGACGCTTTCTGCACAATGCCCATAATCAGCTGTTTAGGCCAGGTGGTGGGTTTGGCCGGGCCGTTGGATTCCGCCACCAGCACATCGTTATTCGGCAGCACATAAACCTGACGCGGATGCTGCAGATTGTCAGCGATCTTTTCGATTTTCAGCCCGTCAGCCACTTTTGGCATTTCGCCTGCTTTCCACGGCGTGCCTTCCGGTACCTGCATCGGCGGCATAAAGAAGTTCTGTGCCTGCGGCAGTTCGGGATTCGGTCCGATCTGCTTTTGGGGATCGACAAGCGCACCATCATCACAGCCTGCCAGCAGTGCTGTCAGGGTAAGCGCGAGCAACGTTTTATGCGGTATCTTCATGGTGGCTCCTCCTTAAGCGCTACGCTGACGTAACGCAAGTTGCACATTCGCCAGCAGCAGCAGCGCTACCACCAGCGTCGAAAGCGTCACGCCCAGCGGGATGACAGCGGCGGCATCACGGCTGTGAATAAACGCATTGACGATAGCGATCACAATCGCCACCAGCCAGAGCCAGAAATGACTCTTTTCCGCACTGTCACTGCCGCGGAACAGATAAACCAGCGCGATGAGTCGCGGCACAATCGCCAGTATCAGTCCCAGCGCAATCAGCCAGCCTGCGGCATCCGTCCAGAACAGCACAAAGGTCTGGCTATAGAGAATATCGAACAGCCAGGCCGCGACAAAAAAGCCCAGCGGCACCGGCTCCAGCAGAGCGTACAGCGTCACGGCAAAGGCCGATCTTCCCAGGGTATTGCGCATGTTTCTCTCCATTTTTAACGTGAATGCGGACCGCGTCAGACGTCGCGCTGCTCAGAGCAACTGACTCCGCGCCTGTAAAAGATTAGTAAATCTGAAGAGAAACAGAGGGTTTATTCAGGAGGAATTGCAAATCAGGCGGATGACGTCCCTGTCATCGCCGGTCAGTCAGGGTTTATCAGCGGGTAAAGTGACCCAGTATCCTGGCTGATAAGGCAGTGGCAGGAACTTCTCGTGGAACGTGCGGAAGGTGGCGTCCGGATCCAGATCGGCAAACAGATCGGGATGCAGCCATTTCGCCAGCGCCTGGATAGCCACAAACTGGTAAGGGCTGTCGTAGAACTGATGCCAGATGGCGTGGACATTGCCGTTGTGCGCCACCGGCAGGGTTTTAAAAGCATCGCGCATCATCAGCCCCTTAAGACGCGCGGTAGCCTCGGTGACATTGGCACCCGGACCGACGCCGACCCATTTGCCCACGGTATTGTAATTCTTCCAGTTAGCGCCGGTCACTACCACCACATCCGGCTGGCTGGCGATAATCTGTTCCGGGTTAACGGTGCCGAAGGTGCCAGGGATCAGATCTTTAGCGATGTTACGACCGCCCGCGATCTCGACCATCTGACCAAAGTTTTCATTGCCAAACGACATGCAGCACTCGTCGCTGTAGCCGCCTGCACGGTCAATCATCACTTTCGGGCGGTAGCCGGTAAAGTTCTTCAGACGCGAGGTGACAAGGTCAATCTGCTGCTGGCGGAAGGTGATAATTTCCTGGGCACGCGCCGGTTTGTTCACCAGTTCGCCCATGATGCGGATACTTTTCTCAGCATTCACCATCGGCGCTTCGCGGAAATCGATAAACACCACCGGCACGCCTACTGCCTGCAGTTTTTCAATCAGTTTGCCTTCATCGGTGGCGGCTTTAGATTCCAGATTCATCAGCACCAGATCGGGCTTCAGGGTTAACGCCTGCTCGACGTTGAAAGTGCCATCTTTCGCCCCGCCAAAGGTCGGTAATTTTTTAATTTCCGGATAGCGTTTTTCGTAAGCCTGATAACCGTCCCAGTCCGCTTTCGGGAAATCGTCACGCCAGCCAATCACCCGTTTGAACGGGGCATCGGGTTCAAATGCCGCCAGCAGATACATCTGACGGCCCTCACCCAGAATAATGCGTTTTGCCTCCTGCGGCACTTCGACCTGACGGCCTGCGACATCGGTAATCATTTTGGCCGAAGCCGTCCCTGCCAGCGTGAGCAGCCCCAGCGCTAAAAACCATTTTTTCATTGTAAAAACCCGCACAAATGATAATGAGAATTATTAATGTAAAGCGGCGTTACTATCACCTAAAACAGTGGTCAGGGGAAGTCATCCGGTTAAATGTTTTTTGCGGCGGGGTTAACTGGCGGAGTTTCGCGCAAAGCGATCCCTTGAGAGGAAAAAGCGCAGCGTGTCGCTGCTCACAAAACGGTCAGCTTTCGTGAATATGTTCACAACACCCTGGGCAGTTGCACACATATTAGCCATTAATCGTATCGTTTTGGCTAATGCGTTAATGAATTGTGAAGGCTAGATTGAAAATGAAACAGCGTTTTAATAATTCATCAGGACAGACTGCCACAGGAGCTTAACCGTGAAGATCAGCGCCATTGATGTCACCCTTTTTACCTATCCCACCCAACGCTGCGCCGACAGCGCCGGACACTCCCACCCTGGCCCGGAAAATGATGCGCAGATGGCGCTACTGACCCTGACCAGCGAGGAAGGCGACTGTGGTTACGCCTTTGCGCCGCCGGAAGTGGTGCGATCCCATGTGGTTAATGCCTTTTTCCGCAAAGTGCTGATCGGTCAGAACGCCTTTGACCGGGAGCGTCTTTGGCAGGATCTGGTGCACTGGCAGCGCGGCAGCGCCCATCAGCTCACCGAGCGGGCGCTCTCCGCTGTGGAGCAGGCATTATGGGATCTGATTGGACGGAAGCTGAAACAGCCTGTCCACAAACTGCTGGGCGGCTATCGCGAGAAGATCCCGGCTTACGGCAGCACCATGTGTGGTGACGAGCTGAGCGGTGGATTATCAACGCCGGATGAGTATGCGCAGTTCGCGGAAAAGCTGGTGGCGCGCGGGTATCAGGCGATCAAGCTGCACACCTGGATGCCGCCGGTCTCCTTCGCACCCAGCCCGGCGATGGATATCAAAGCCTGCGCGGCGGTGCGTGAAGCGGTGGGCCCCGATATCGCGCTGATGCTGGATGGCTACCACTGGTACAGCCGCAGTGACGCGCTGACCATCGGCAAGGCGCTGGAAAAGCTTAATTTCGCCTGGTTCGAGGAGCCGATGGAGGAAGAGAGCATGGCCTCTTACGCCTGGCTGGCCGAAAACCTCTCTATCGACGTGCTTGGTCCGGAGAGCCTGGGCGGTAAACATCACAGCCGCGCCGACTGGGTGCGTGCCGGAGCCTGCGACATTCTGCGAGCCGGTGCCAACGGCGTAGGCGGCATCTCGCCCACCCTGAAAGTGGCGAATCTGGCTGAAGCCTTTGGCATGGATTGCGAAGTGCACGGCAACGGTGCGGCCAGCCTGGCGGTGGTCGGGGCGATCCGTAACTGCCGCTGGTATGAGCGCGGCCTGCTGCATCCCTTCCTGGATTATGAAACACCGCCCGCCTACCTCAACAGCCTGATCGACCCGATGGACGATCAGGGATTTGTCACCCTGCCCACCCGCAGCGGGCTGGGTGAGGATATTAACTTCAGCTGGATTGAGACGCACACGCTGAACCGCTGGTAAATCGCACTACCGAAGTACGGCAAACAATAATAACCCCGTCGCCCGCCTGCTGCCTGCCATCCCGGTGGCCAGCAGCAGGCAGAGTCGTAAACGGGAAAACCTCTGACCTGCTGGACTTTACCTATGACCCTGACACAACGATGTGGCGCGTGGTTGATCACGCTGCTGGTACTGACGGGCAGCGCGTCAATCCAGGCAAAGACCCCGGATGACCAGCTGATCGTCGGCATGAATATGAATAACCTGCTCACCCTGGATCCGGCCGCTATGACCGGCAACGAAGTGGTCGGCATTGTCGTAAATCTCTATGACGGACTGGTCGAGCTGAATCCGCAGCAACTCACCGAGGTGCGCCCGGCGCTGGCGGAACGCTGGTCAGTCAGCCCGGATAACCGCACCCTGACTTTTCACCTGCGCGACAACGTCAGGTTTCACTCCGGCAATCCGCTGACCAGCGCCGATGCGGTCTGGTCGATGCGGCGGGTGCTGCATCTGAACCTGGCGCAGGCGTCGGTGTGGAAATCGTACGGCTTCAGCCGCGACAACGTTGACCAGATGATTACCGCACCCGACGACCGCACGCTGGTGATCACCCTGCCCAGACCTAACGATCCGCAACTGGTGATCTACTCGCTGGCGGCGCTGGGCAGCATGGTGGTGCTGGACAGCAAAACCGTGCAGCAGCATGAGGTGGATGGCGACTGGGGCAACCGCTGGCTCACCACCCATGAAGCGGGCTCCGGCCCGTTCCGGCTGGATGTATGGCAGGCAAAAGATGTGCTGCGCATGAGTCGTGCGACCGATTACTGGCGCGGCGAGGCGAAGATGTCGCGGGTGGTGTTCCGCCATCTGCAGGAGTCGCAGACCCTGCGGCTGATGATGGAGAAAGGCGATCTGGATATCGCCAGCAACATGGCGATCCCCGACGTGCGCGCCCTGCGGCACGACCCCGACCTCACCATTGATGCGGTAAGAAAAGGAACGATCTACTACCTGGCGATGAGCATGAAAGATCCGCACTTCGACAATATCAAAGTGCGGGAGGCGGTACGCTACCTGGTCGATTATCAGGGCATCAATAAAAGTCTGATGACCGGTTATGGCGAGCTGCATCAGCGCCCGATTCAGGCTGGCATGCCCGCCACGCTGCCCGATCCCGGTTACCGGCTCGATGTGCCGCGCGCCCGCGCACTGCTGGCTGAAGCGGGTTATCCGGACGGCTTCGACACCACGCTGCGGGTGCTGGCCGATCAGCCCTTTCTGAACATCGCCATCGCCGTGCAGTCGACGCTGCTCCAGGGCGGGATCCGCGCAAAAATCATCACCGGCACCGGTAACCAGATCTATGGCGCGATGCGCGACCGCCAGTTCAGTCTGCTGGTCGGACGCGGCGGCAGCGGCGTGGAGCCGCATCCCCACTCCAGCCTGCGTGCGCTGGTCTATAACCCGAATAATGCTGACAGCGCCCGGCTGACCAACTTCCAGGGCTGGCGCACCGGTTTTTACGACGCACAGCTCAACAGCATGATCGATCAGGCGCTGGTGGAGCGCGACAAAACCCGCCAGCAGCAGGCCTATTACGCCATCCAGCAGCGCTATGACCAGCTGGTGCCTGCATTGATGCCGATTTCACAAATGCTCGACTCCGTGGTGGTCAGCAACCGGGTGCAGGCTTATCAGCCACATCCCTCAGCGACCACCTTCCTCCGCGATGTCTGGAAAACCCCTGAAGCCAAAGCGGGAGGCACCCTATGATCCTTACCCTGACCCGAACTCAGTGCCGCCGCATCAGCCATCGCGCGGTGCAGGTAGTGATTACCCTGTTCGGCCTGCTGCTGCTGACCTTTTTTATTGGCCGGGTAATGCCGCTGGATCCGGTGCTGGCGATTGTCGGCCCCGACGCCGATCAGGCCACCTATCAGCAGGTTTATCACCAGCTCGGCTTTGATAAACCGCTGTGGGTGCAGTTTGGCATCTACCTTAACGCGCTGCTGCATGGCGATCTCGGCCATGCGCTGCTCACCGGTCAGCCGGTGGTGCATGACATTGTGCGCGTCTTTCCGGCAACCGTAGAGCTGGCCACGCTGGCGATTGTGATTGGCGCAGGACTGGGCGTGCCGCTGGGTGTGCTGGCGGCGGCGCGTCGCAACAGCGTCATCGACTATGTGGTGCGGATGCTCAGCCTGGCCGGTTACTCCACCCCAATCTTCTGGGTCGGCATGATTGGCCTGCTGCTGTTCTATGCCCATCTCGGCTGGGTCGGCGGCGCAGGTCGGGTGGACTTCAGCCTGGATGGCATCGTGCCACGTCGCACCGGCTTTATGCTGATTGACGCCCTGCTGGCGGGCAACAGCCAGGTGTTCTGGAATGCGCTGAATCATCTGGTGCTGCCCGCCTCGCTGCTCGGCTTTCACTCCATGGCCTATATCAGCCGCATGACGCGCAGCTTTATGCTCGCGCAGCTGTCGCAGGAGTTCATTCTGACCGCGCGGGTCAAAGGCCTGACTGAATGGCAGGTGATCTGGCAGCACGCCTTCCGCAATATCCTGGTGCAGCTGCTGACCGTGGTGGCGCTGGCCTATGGCTCGCTGCTGGAGGGCGCGGTGCTGATTGAAACCGTCTTCTCCTGGCCCGGCTTTGGCTCCTACCTCACCGGCAGCCTGATGCTGGGCGATATGAATGCGGTGATGGGCTGTGTGCTGGTGGTGGGCCTGATTTTTGTGTTGCTTAACCTGATCTCCGACCTGCTCTATCAGGTGTTCGATCCGAGGACCAAAGTATGACGATCTCTTTTGACGCTGCGTCTGTGAGTCATTCCCGTGAGCGGCTGGTGCGCTGTCAGCGTTTTGCTGCCCGCTGCGGCTATTTCCTCTGGCGCATGGCCTGTAATCCCCTGACCGCGATTGGTGGTGGCATAGTGCTGGTGCTCTGCATCGTGGCGCTGTTCGCGCCCTGGATCGCGCCGTATCACCCGCTGGTTCAGGATCTGAATAATGCGCTGACGCCCCCCGGCGCGGCCCACTGGTTCGGCACCGACGAGTTTGGCCGGGATATCTTCAGTCGTCTGGTGTGGGGCGCACGCATCACGCTCTACATCGTGCTGCTGGTATCGGTCACCGTCGGGCCGCTGGGCCTGCTGCTGGGCGTCACCGCCGGTTATTTTGGCGGCAAAGTCGACGGCGTGCTGATGCGCGTCACCGATATCTTTATCTCCTTCCCGAGCCTGGTACTGGCGCTGGCCTTTGTTGCCGCGCTGGGGCCGGGTCTGGAGCATGTGGTGATCGCGATTACGCTCACTGCCTGGCCACCCATAGCCCGTCTGGCCCGCGCTGAAACGCTGTCGCTGCGTCAGGCGGACTTTATCTCGGCGGTGCGCTTACAGGGCGCGTCGCCGCTGCGGGTGCTCTGGAAGCACATTATTCCCCTCTGCCTGCCGTCGGTGATTATCCGCATCACCATGAACATGGCGGGCATTATCCTCACCGCCGCCGGGCTGGGGTTTCTCGGGCTGGGCGCGCAGCCGCCGGATCCGGAATGGGGCGCGATGATCGCCAGTGGCCGCACCTACATGCTGGAGTGCTGGTGGGTGGTGACCGTTCCCGGTCTGGCGATCCTGATTAATAGCCTGGCATTTAACTTCTTAGGAGATGGCCTACGTGACCTGCTCGATCCCCGCAGTGAGTAACGCCTCGCCGTTGCTCGACGTGCGCGATTTGCACGTGAACTTTGTTAACGGACGCCAGATTACGCCGGCGGTGCGTGGCGTCTCCTTTCAGCTCGGTCAGGAGAAGCTGGCGATTGTCGGTGAGTCCGGCTCCGGTAAATCGACCGTGGGTCGCGCCCTGCTGCAGCTGCATCCAGCTAAGGCGCGCATTGAGGCGAGCCGGATGCAGTTTGGCGATATCGACCTGCTGCACGCCAGCCCGGCAGAGATGCGCGCCATTCGTGGCAAACGTATCTCGATGATTATGCAGGACCCGAAATATTCGCTGAATCCAGTGATCCGGGTGGGCGAACAGATTGCCGAAGCCTGGCGCAGTCACCATCGCGGCCAGAAATCGGCGGCACGTCAGCGGGCGCTGGCGATGCTGGAGGAGGTGCAGATCCGCGATCCTGAACGGGTATATCAGCTCTATCCCCATGAGATTTCCGGCGGCCAGGGGCAGCGCGTGATGATCGCCATGATGCTGATCACCGAGCCGGAACTGGTGATTGCCGATGAGCCCACCTCTGCGCTGGATGTCTCGGTTCGCCTGCAGGTGCTGGCGCTGCTGGATGATCTGGTGCAAGCGCGCGGTCTGGGACTGATTTTTATCAGTCACGATATCAATCTGGTACGCAGCTTCTGCGATCGGGTGCTGGTGATGTATGCCGGGCGCGTGGTGGAGTCGCTGGCCGCCAGCGAACTTGACCGCGCGCAACATCCCTACACCCAGGGACTGCTGGCAGCACTGCCCGACCTTGATCGGCGGCGCACGCGTCTGCCGGTGTTACAACGTCACGCCAGCTGGCTAACTGACTAAGGAGTTACGATGATTGAGGTGAAAAATCTCAACCTGAGTTTTGGTGAAGAGGGTCGCCGTAATCAGGTGCTGTTCGACGTCAGCCTGCAGGTTAAACAGGGTGAAATCTTCGGGCTGGTCGGTGAGTCAGGCTCGGGTAAAACCACGGTGCTGAAGTGTCTGGCGGGCCTGTTTAATCACTGGCAGGGAGAGCTGACCATTGATGGCCAGCCACTGGCGCACCGCATCGATCGGGCGCGCTGCCGTCAGGTACAGATGGTGTTTCAGGACCCTTATGGCTCGCTGCATCCGCGTCACACGCTGGGCGATATCCTTGAAGAGCCATTACAGATTCAGGGTATCGGGCAGCGCCAGCAGCGCGTCGTGGCAATGCTGGATAAGGTCGGGCTGAATCGCGCCTGGCAGACGCGTTATCCGCACCAGCTTTCCGGTGGTCAGCGTCAGCGCGTGGCGATTGCCCGGGCGCTGATTTTAGAGCCGCGCGTGCTGCTGCTGGATGAGCCGACCTCCGCGCTGGATGTTTCGGTGCAGGCGGAGATCCTCAATCTGCTCAGCGATCTGCAGCAGCAGGAGAACCTGACCTATCTGATGGTGACGCACGATCTCGGCGTGGTGGCGCACCTCTGCCATCGCGTAGCGGTTATGCAACAGGGCAAGGTGCTGGAGACGCTGGATGTGCCGACGCTGGTGGCCGACCGGGCCGCGATGCCCTACACCCGGATGCTGGTAGAGGCGAGTCGTCATTACAATCCGGCGCTGGCGCAGCAGAGCTGACGTTCAGCTGATGTCGGGAAAGAGAGAATAAAAAAAGGCCGGTCAGACCGGCCTTATGACCCCGGATGCGTTAGTGGGTCAGCTGACGCACAAAAGCGACGATTTCCTGATTTTTGCCATGCTCAAACAGACACTGCTGGAAGCGTGGGCCACTAACGGCAGTACGCACCAGTTCAGGGTCGATGGCGCGCAGCGTGTCGAGGTAGTTCTCTTTGATCACGGCAGCTTTGACCTGATTCAGCAGACCGGCATTACGCACCTGCGGCTCTTTACGCTCTGGCGGATAGCCATTGCCCTTCTCGCCGGTGAAGGCTTTTTCAAAGATAAAGCGCAGATTAAGTTCAGCGCCCCAGCCAAAGCCTTTGGCGAACGGCAGAGATAAGGCATTACCGTTGTTGATCTGGGCAAACAGGTAGGCATCCGCCGGATCGATACAGTAGCCGCAGACGACGCCCGGATGGATGTTAAGCGACATCAGCGCGCCCTGCCCGGTGCCGCAGCCCGCGACCACGAAATCCACGGCCTGGCTGTTGAGCAACACGCTGGCCTGAATGCCGAGGTGAATATAGGTCAGGTGGTGATCCTGCTCATCGCTCATACCGACGTTGAAGACCTGATGGCCCAGTGGCTGTGCGACGCCTTCCAGTTCTTTCAGCACGGTAACGTTTTTAGCGGCCTGGCTGTTTTCCATCATTAACGCGATTTTCATGATCTACCCTTATAAATTAATTGAAACACCGTTTCATTTTAGTGAAAAACCACTAAAGTGCATGAACTAATTCACCCGAGTGCTGTGAGATCCATCACAAAACGGTCACCGCAGCAGGGGCAACCGCAGGAGGATTGCGATGTTTATCTACCATAAAGAGCGACCACTGGAAGATCTGGGCAATGGCGTGACCCGCCGCGTGCTGGCGTACGGCGGCACCATGATGGCGGTAGAAGTGATTTTTGAGAAAGAGGCTGTCGGCCCGCTGCATCACCATCCCCACGAGCAGCTGACCTATGTGCTGAGCGGACGTTTTGCCTTCACCATCAATGGTGAAACGCGTGAGGTGGGCGCAGGAGATACGCTCTACAAAGCGCCCAATGTGGTTCATGGCTGTGTCTGTCTTGAGGCGGGCACATTACTGGATACGTTTACACCGCAGCGCGAAGATTTCCTGTCCGCTAAATAAAGCAGGTGGCCCGGTGGGCCGCCTGCTGACCTGACGCAGGACTGACCTGGTTTTTCCCGCCTCCGCATCCGGCTTCAGGCCCGCAAAATTTTCTGAAATTCCTGCTCCCGCTAACTTAATGATTAGCTGACATTTACGCCGCAACCGCGCTGCGCTTAGCTTCGTCCTGAAAATCAATCGGGCAGATTTCTGTACAAATTCCGGATCGTTGTATAAGTTTAATAGCAATCGCCGAACATTTTTTAACCCGAAACAGGACAATATTATGCCAATGCAAAACACCCTCACGTTGCCGGTGAATCACAGTGGCCCGGTCAAAAATGAGTTTAGTTCATCCTTTGCGGTGTCTGAACAGGACAAACTCAACTTTCTGATCGAAGAGTTACTGGAAGCGGGCAAGGAAAAAAGCTGTATGGAACTGCTGCGCCACCTGGCATCCGCAGACAGTGCAGAAGAAGAGGCATGCTGCCGCGAACTGCTGACGTTGCTGATGGCACAAAAATGAAGTCAGTTGCCAGCTGTTCAGCGCCGATTCACCCCTTTCTGAAAGCGTATCTGATATTGCACTCAACGCCTGACCGCACTTCCCCGTTCAGGCGTGTCAACATGCCCAGCGAAAGCCGCGGTTTTTTCTGAATGCAGTAACGCCCGCAGCAGCAGAGACTGTTACGCGCGGTAAATCCGGGTTTTACTCACCAGCAACTTTATGCCTCTCATTGCTTATCTCTCCCCTGTTTTGTTAGCCTGAATCCCGCTTCGGCGAGACCTGCTTTATCTTCCCTTCGCGTAATGCGCGCGGTTCACTATCAGGCTGACACAGGAGTGATATGACCATGACTTTTGCCCCCGCCACGCTGCATCTGCTGTGTGGAAAAATTGCCTCCGGGAAATCGACGCTGGCGGCTGAGCTGAGCGCCGCCCCCGGTTGCGTGGTGATCAGCGAGGATCAGTGGCTCGCCGCGCTCTATAAGGAGGAGATGCAGTCGGTGGCCGATTACGTGCGCTATGCGGCAAAACTCAGAAAGGCGATGACGCCTCATCTGGTCGCGCTGCTTAACGCAGGGGTGTCGGTGGTGCTCGATTTTCCTGCCAACACCCGGGCGAATCGCGACTGGATGATGTCGGTGATTAAGGCATCCTCTGCCGACCATCGCCTGCATTATCTGGACGTACCGGATGCGCTGTGTAAATCGCGCCTGCACGCCCGAAATCAGGGCGGCGAACACGCCTTTGCCGCAACGGACGAGCAGTTCGCGCTGATTACCCGCTATTTCGAAGCGCCGCAGGAGGAAGAAGGCTTTAACCTGGTGCGCCACGGTTAATGCCTTCTGGCGCGGGATCTTAAGAGAGGTCGAGTGCCACGAGCACGTCAGCAATCTGCTGGCAGTGCGCCGCGGAGAGTGGCTGCAGCGGGCGCGGCAGGCAGTCGCGTTCGGTCAGTCCCAGCAGCCCCGCCGCGGCGCTGATCACCCGGAAACTGCCGCCATGCTGGCGGAACAGCGCCCATAATGGCTGCAGGCGATCGGACTGCGCCCTGACGCTCTGATGGTCGCCTGCGGCCGCCGCTTCGGTCATCGCTTTTGCAACGCGCGGAAACAGTCCGCCGCACACCGAATACCAGCCATCACAGCCCGCAATCAGCCCGTTGGCGGCAGAAGCATCGCCACTGACGCCAATCGATACGGAATCTGGCAGCGTGCCGCGCAGCTGAGCGAGGCGATCGTTAGCCGCAGATTGCTCCGCCGGTACACCAGGAATTTTCACTGACCCGACACCGGAAAGTGCGGCGATCCGGCTCAGCAGCGCATCGGAAAAGGTAAAATGGGTGGTGCCGGGATTGTCATAGATACAGACTGGCACCGAGGCGTGTCGCGTTACGGTCTCGAAAAGCGTGAACACCTCATCTTCATTCAACGCCTGATAACCCAGCGGCGGCAGCAGTAAGGCGGCCGCGCCCGCCTGTTGCGCGTCCTCCGCCAGCGCCAGCACCTCGTCAGTGCCCACCGCACCAATGCAGATCATCACCGGAATCGACTCTGCATGTTCCACCGCCAGTTCTGCGATACGCCTGCGCTGCGCGCGGGTGAGATAGGCGTAGCTGCCGGTGGACCCCAGCACGCCAAGGGAATCGACTTTTGCATCAGTCAGCCTGCGCAGCAGCCGCAAAAAAGCCGCCTCATCGGGCTTGCCTGCCGCAAAGGGAGTAAGGGGGAACGCACTGAGTCCGCTGAACATATCATCTGCTCCATTACAAGATTGCACCGGCTGGAGGTCGCCCCTGCAGCCATATTTCGTTACCGGACGAAGCATCAACCCGCCCCGCCCGCTATTTTTGCGCTATCACCCAAAGGAGGATAGCGATGATTGCCGTACTATTTGAAGCCGAAGCCCGACCCGAACACCAGATGCGTTACCTGCAACTGGCTGCCGACCTTAAACCGCTGCTGATGCAAAACAGCGGGTTTATCTCTCTTGAGCGCTTTCAAAGCCTGACCGATGAGAAAAAAATTCTCTCGCTCTCCTGGTGGCGCGATGAAGAATCGGTGCTGGCCTGGAAGCGCAACCTTTGTCACCAGGCCGCACAGCGTGAAGGCCGCGAGACCCTTTTTGCCGGTTACCGTCTTCGCATCGTCACGCTGATCAGAGAATATGCCTCACAACAGGGAGTAAATTAACATGTTCGATATTCATGTCATCCTGCAAAATAGTCCAGGCACACTTTCCCGGCTCACCACGCTGCTGGGCCGTCATGGGATTGGCCTGGAAGGCGGCGGCCTGTTCTCCTTTGGTGAACAGAGCCACGCTCATTTTCTGGTTGAGGAAGGCGAACGGGCGCGGGCCGTGCTGGAAGCAGAAGGTATCGCCGTCGAGGCAGTTAACGTCCCGCTTATTCGCAGGTTACCGCAACAGCGTCCCGGCGAGCTGGGGGCGATCACTGCACGCCTTGCCGATGCCGGAATCAACATCCTGGTGCAATACAGCGATCACGCTAACCAGCTGATCCTGATTACCGATAACAATCGATCAGCCGCCGGGCTGACCACAGAATGGGCACTGTAATCTGATGGCAACTCCACAACCGCATAACGCACCTGACGATAGCGAAGCACTTGAGAATGCGATTGTGGGCGTCGCCGCCGCAATGGCCGATCCGTCACGGGTGAAGATGCTGTCCGCGCTGATGGATGGACGCGCCTGGACCGCCACCGAACTCAGTGCCGTCACCGACGTGGCGCCCTCAACCGCCAGCGCCCATCTGAACCGGTTGATCACCAGCGGCTTGATCGTCTGCGTGGCGCAGGGGCGTCACCGTTATTACCGACTGACCGGCAGTGACATCGCTACGCTGATTGAGAACATGATGGGCGTGTCCTGGCGACGGATTGCCGCGCCGGCGAGCACCACCCCAACATCGCTTCGCTCCGCCCGCACCTGTTACGACCATCTGGCCGGTGAGATTGCGGTGCAGATCTATGCCGCAATGGCGCAACAGGGCTGGATCACGCCGGAAGGCAGCGCTGTCACCCTGTTGGGTCTGCAGCAGTTTGCGGCGTTGCAGATTGATCTGTCACAGCCCGGACGCCGCAGAGCCTGCTGTGGCTGTCTCGACTGGAGTGAGCGCCGGTTCCATCTCGGCGGCTACGCGGGTGCAGCGCTGCTGAGTGCCTTTGAAACGCAAGGCTGGCTAACCCGGCAGCCTGGCTACCGTGAAGTGGTGTTTACCGTAGCGGGCGTCCGACATTTACATCAGATTTTTGGCATAACCTTTCCCTGACGCCTTGCTGCCTGCGTTCTGAACCCTCTTTGCCGCCAGACTCTGCGCTGATGGCCTCAGACAAGCCAGATTCCCCCTATTCGCCTGCAACACGCTTATGAAATCTGTCACATTTCCGCAAACTCATCTCAAACCCACTAACAGGCACAAAAAAACCACCCCGCCACTTAACCCATTGAATCAAAATAATTTTAAGTGATAACGCCTGGCAATCATGCGGCTGGCACATTAATCGATGCCCTTTTTGCACTTATTTAGCGCCGGGCGCTGATCCACTCTTCAGTGACAGGCGCGGCAAAAAGCGTCAAACCTTACTGGAGTTACTGATGCAGACAACCTCACCCATGACTCACCGCGCCAGGATTGGCGCAATATTCCGTGTTACCTCAGGCAACTTTCTCGAACAGTTCGACTTCTTCCTGTTCGGTTTCTATGCCACCTATATCGCCCATACCTTTTTCCCGGCCAGCAGTGAGTTCGCCTCACTGATGATGACCTTTGCCGTGTTTGGCGCAGGGTTCCTGATGCGCCCGATTGGCGCGGTAGTGCTGGGCGCGTACATCGATAAGGTCGGTCGTCGTAAAGGGCTGATCGTCACGCTCTCCATCATGGCGGCGGGCACCTTTATGATCGTGCTGATCCCCTCTTACCAGAGTATTGGTCTGTGGGCGCCGCTGCTGGTGCTGATTGGTCGGCTGCTGCAGGGCTTTTCCGCCGGTGCGGAGCTGGGCGGCGTGTCGGTCTATCTGGCAGAGATCGCCACACCAGGCCGCAAGGGCTTCTACACCAGCTGGCAGTCGGGCAGTCAGCAGGTCGCGATTATGGTGGCGGCGGCGATGGGCTTTATCCTCAACGCGGTGCTGGAAGAGAGTGCCATCCGTGAATGGGGCTGGCGGATTCCGTTCCTGTTTGGCTGCCTGATTGTGCCGTTTATCTTCCTGCTGCGTCGCAAGCTGGAAGAGACCCAGGAGTTCAACAACCGTCGCAGCCATCCCGATGTGAAGCAGGTGTTCCGCATCCTGCTCGCCAACTGGCAGGTGGTGATTGCCGGGATGCTGATGGTAGCAATGACCACGACAGCGTTTTACCTGATTACGGTTTACGCGCCGACCTTTGGCAAGAAAGTGCTGCTGCTCAGCGCCTCTGACAGCCTGCTGGTGACGTTGCTGGTGGCGGTATCGAACTTTATCTGGCTGCCGATTGGCGGTGCGATCTCCGACCGCTTTGGTCGCAAGCCTGTGCTGGTCGCCATGACCCTGCTGGCGATCGTCACCACCTATCCGGCTCTGAGCATGCTGGCCGCCGCACCGGGCTTCTCGATGATGCTGGGCGTGCTGCTGTGGCTTTCAATGATCTATGGTCTCTACAACGGCGCGATGATCCCGGCGCTGACCGAAATCATGCCAGCGGAAGTGCGCGTGGCGGGCTTCTCGCTGGCCTATAGCCTGGCAACTGCGCTGTTTGGCGGGTTTACGCCGGTGATGTCAACCGGCCTGATTGAGATGACCGGCGATAAAGCCTCGCCAGGCTACTGGATGAGTTTTGCAGCAGTCTGCGCCCTGGGGGCAACACTTTATCTCTATCGTCGTACACGCAGTGCCGTATCACCTGCCCATGAAACCGTTAGCTGAGGAACGTAAAATGAAACTGAAAACGATGTCGCTTTACGCTGCTCTGCTGTTCAGCGTGGCGGGCAGCGCCACGGCGCAGGCAAAAGAGCTGACGGTGATGATCTCCGGCGGGTTTAAAGCAGCGTGGGATACGCTCTCGCCCCGCTTCGCCCAGCATGAAGGGATCACTATCAACACCGTCGCCGGTCCGTCTATGGGCAAAACCCCGCAGGCCATTCCGGCACGACTGGCGCGCGGTGAACCGGCCGATGTGGTGATTATGGTCGGCGATGCGCTAAGCGATCTGCAAAAACAGGGCGAGACGCTGCCGGGTTCACGGGTTGAGCTGGCGGACTCCCGCATCGGCGCGGTGATCAAACAGGGTGCCACGCCGGTTAAGATCGGCAGCGAAAGCGCGCTGCGTACTGCTCTGCTGAACGCCAGCTCCATCGCCTACTCTGACAGCGCCAGCGGTAAGTATGTCAACAGCCAGCTGTTCAGCCGCCTGGGCATTGAAGATCAGGTTAAGGGGAAAGCGGTGAAGGTTGAGCGCATCCCGGTGGCCTCAGAGGTCGCGGCCGGTAAATACGCTATCGGCTTTCAGCAGGTCAGTGAGCTGCTGCCGGTGCCAGGCGTCACTTTTATTGGCGAACTGCCGGACAAACTGCAATACACCACCCGCTTCGCCGGTGCCGTGGTGCGCAAGTCAGCGCAGCCGGATGAGGCGGCTAAGCTGCTGCGCTGGCTCGCCTCCTCTGAGGCACAACAGGCGGTGCACGCCAGCGGACTGCACACCGTGAAAGCGTCAAAACCGGTCAGAGACGCTGATACTGTTCAATAATCAGGTTCTCCAGTTCGCCCGCAATGTGCGACAGCGTCCGGCCATTTTTACGTAGCAGACCCACGGTGCGTTTCACCTGCGGATCGGTCAATGGAACCGCCATCAGCAGGGCGTGATCGTAGCCAGGCATCGACATGGCGGGGACGGCAGCAATGCCCAGCCCCGCCTCAACCATCCCCAGCATGGTGGTGACGTGCCGGGTTTCACAGATACAGGGTTTCTCCGGCATGATCGCCTGCAACGCCTGATCCAGCAGGTTGCGATTGCCGGAGGTTTTATCCAGCCCGACCCATTCATACTGATAAAACGCCTGCCAGCTCAGACTCTTTTTGCCAGCTACAGGATGGTCACGCCGACAGGCCGCCACGTAGGGATCATCCATCAGCGGCTGGAAATGCACATCCGGCTGCGAGCGGCTGGAAAAACTGATGCCAAAGTCGGCCTGACCGCCAATCACCGCGTCATAAACGTTAGCCGCACTGCTGTCGATCAGTTTGACTCGTACGCGGGGATAGCGCGCCTGAAACAGCCGGATAATGTTGGGCATAAAGTAGTAGGCGGCTGACGGCACGCAGGCCACGGTAATCAGGCCAGTGCGGGCTAAGCTCACCTCACTGAGATCGGCCATGACCTCCTCAAAATCAGCCAGCAACTTATCCGAGCGCTGAGCAAACGCATGCCCCTTCAGCGTCAGCGTGACGCGGCGCGTGGTACGCTCAAACAGTTTGATCCCCAGCGAGGTTTCCAGCTTATCTATCCGGCGGCTCAGCGCCGACTGTGAGAGACAGATCGATTCTGCCGCCAGGCGAAAATTGCCAAACTCCACCAGCGCGCGAAACGCGTAGAGATCGTTTAGATCGAAATTAACCGGCATAAATCCCTCTTACCGCTTCCTGAAAGCATCACATTTATCTAACATTCGGTGGACATAACAATAACATCATTGTTCTCATTGATCTCATTGCCACCTGCGACTGGCTGTTAAAGATTAGTGAGCTGTATCAACCTGATGCAGAAAACGTCCGGGATAATCGGGTTGGATAGCGTGCTGGGCGCTGTAACGCCCAAACAGCTTATAGCGGTTTAACGCGATGCGGTCATAAGCAAAGTTACTGATCGCGTCGGGAAAGTGGCGCAGCACCGCCAGCCCGCGCCACGGGGCCGGCAGGTGCTGCATCACGCGGAACACCGCCTGCGCCCGCAGCCAGTGCTGGTTATCGGCAATGTAGACAATGGTGCTGATGTTCTCTTCCGGCAGTCCGGCCCAGCGCAGCAGCGCTTTGCCCTGCTCGCTCTGCACCGAGGCAAAACGGACCTGCCGCGCCAGATGGTGACGCAGCAGGAACTGAACCCAGCCGTTGCACAACTTACAGACACCGTCATAGAGCACGGCGCTTTCACCGGTTTGCAGATAAGGGGGCGACGACATCCTGCAACTCCTCACTCCTCTGATGATGAACTGAAGTGTAGCGGGTTCTGGTCAGTTGCTGCTGCAGCCAGTGAATGACGGCAGCGTAATCCTGAACGCAGGCATCAACCTCATACACCGGGCCCAGCGCCATCGGAGTGGCCTGTTGTGCCAGCTGGCGCAGTTCCGGCAGATACTCAGCCCCTGGATGGCCCGGCAGCCGCTGCGACAGCCGCGCCTGGTAGCGCGCCACCGCCGCTTCCGGTTCAATCTTCAGCCACAGCTCCAGCGCCTCTTCCACGCCAGCCTGTTTCAGTCCCTGCTCCAGCAGCGTACGGGGCTGGAACCCAAACCAGGCGTCGATCAGCCAGATCTGACTGGCGGGAGCCTGCGCGACGATGTTCCAGATCGCCTGATAGGCCGCGCAGCCCAGTTGCCGGTTACGCTGGCGATCGACCGGCGCAAAAGCGTGCATAAAGGGTTCTTTCAGGCTATCGAGCGTCAGCACCGGCCAGCCAAACTGTTGTGACAGCGCGTGCGTCAGGGTGCTTTTACCCGAAGCCGGAATGCCATTAACCAGCACCACGCGTTTGGGGGGGATGTTTTGCGTCATAAGATATCGATGACCTCCGCGATGCTGCTGGCCTGACGTAACCGGACCAGCGTTTCCTCATCTTCCAGCAGCGACACAATCGCGCGGATCCCCTCTTCGATATGGGCATTGCTGTCACGCGCACCAAACATGATGACTATGTCCGCTTTGTCACTGCCCTCAAACGAGATCGGCTCATTCAACAGAATCATACTGAAACAGTCGCGGATCACCCCCGCTTCCGGTCGCGCATGGGGAATGGCGATCCCCTCTTCGAACACGTAGTAAGCGCCATGGGCCAGGGTATTGGCGATCACCGCATCAGGATAAGAAGCATCGAGATAGCCGCCACTGACCAGGGGTTCGGCAGCCAGCGCGATAACCTGACGCCAGTCCGTGGCGTCGATACCAATCTGAATGGCGTTTGCCTCTTGCAATAACTGCTTAATCGTCATCAGCTCTCCTTAAATCGACTGGCGAACCACATTGCGTAATTCATCGATTTTGACAAACAGCGCATCAATTTCATTGCGATAGCGACGGCTTTTCGCAAATAAGCTTAATGCCCGGTTATATTCCAGCATTAATTGTTTTTGCGTTTCGCCATTACGCGGATTAATAGCCAGCTGCTGCTCCAGTTGCGTTATTTTCTCGCGACTTAATTCCGCCAGATGATCCTGCTGCTGCTCGCTGGGTTGTTCCACAGCCGGAGACTTTTTTAAGAATCCAAACATAGGCTCTCCTGCCCCGTAGCATGTCGGGGTGGCTCAGATTAATAGGTAATTATAAAAGGTTTGACGCAATAAGCCGGTGATGGCGAAACGGGCGATTACCGGAATAATTGCATCTTCTCTACCAGCACACTGGTTACCGCATCATTGGCCGGCACCAGGAAATTACGCACGCTGTCATTGACCTTGCCTTTTTCAAAGGTCGATTTGCACTGCGCCACCCACTGAACATTCATTTCGGTGCCGACATTGACCTTCTCAATACCGCTGCTGACCGCCAGCCGCATATCTTCATCGCTGACGCCGGTGCCGCCGTGCAGCACCAGTGGCGTGTGGGTTGCCGCCGTGATATCTGCCAGCCGCTGATGCTGAATATGCGCTTTACCGGTGTAAAGCCCATGCACGGTGCCGATGGAGATCGCCAGCATATCGACGCCGGTCTCTTCGACAAAGCGGCGCGCATCTTCCACCGGCGTAAACGCAATCGCCTCCATCTCCACACATTTACCATCTTCCGAGCCGCCAATCGCACCCAGTTCGGCTTCTACCGAAACATTGTGCGGACGCGCCATATCAATCACCCGGCGGGTATTGGCAATATTCTCCTCAATTGACAGATGGGAACCGTCATACATCACGGAACTGAATCCGGCATCAATCGCTGTCTGAATCGCCGCTAAATCGGAACAGTGATCGAGATGCAGACAGGTCGGGACATTCATACTCTCTGACAGCGATTTAATGGCATCGACCAGTAATTTATGGCCGAGATATTTCGCCGTGCCGGTGGAGATCTGAATCATTAACGGACTATTGGTTTTCTCTGCCGCTTTAAAATAGGCGGGCAGCATCTCCAGGCAGTGAAGATTAAAAGAACCCACCGCTTTAAAGTCGCGCTGTTTAGCCAGCTGTAACAGATCGGCGAAGTTATAAAGTTTCATGGATTTTTTCCTCTTGAGGTTTTGTGGATTTGCCATTAACAAACCAGGCAAGCGCGGTAACAAAGGCAATAAACAGGGCGACGAACAGCCAGTTATTCTGGAAGGCGTGGCCGAGCACCAGGCCGGTACTGATGACATCTGAGTCACTGAAGGTCACACCGGTGAAGCCATAGCTTTCCAGCATCGGCACCAGGATGGCGGGCAGAATGGTGATAAAGAGGCCGTGGACGAAGCCGCCGATCATCGCGCCGCGCCGTCCGCCCATGGCATTACCAAATACCCCGGCGGTGCCACCGGCAAAGAAGTTGGTCAGCAGGCCAGGCAGGATCATCGCCAGACCAAACATCGGGAAGACGAGCATGCCGACAATTGAGCCGAGCGTGGTGGCGAGAAAGCCAACAATCACCGCGTTCGGGGCATAGGGAAACATCACCGGGCAGTCCAGCGCCGGTTTGGCATCCGGCACGACACGCATGGCGATACCGCGGAAGGCAGGCACCAGCTCGTTCAGCAATAGACGAACGCCGCTGTAGAGCACAAAGACTCCGGCCACGAACTGAATCGACTGCATAAAGGCGTACATCAGGTAGTTCATGCCGTTGCTGTACTGGGCGATAAACGCCGGACCGGCCGCCACGGCGGGGATCAGGTACATCGGCACCATCACCAGCGCCATCGACAGATAGGTATCCTGCAGAAACTTGAAGTTATCGGGCAGCTTAAGATCTTCAGTGGATCGCGATCCTTTGCCGACCACTTTGGCGACCGCCGCAGTGACCAGATAACCAATGGTGCAGAAGTGACCCAGGGCAACGTCGTCCGAATCGGTAATACGTCGTACCACCGGCTGCGCCAGCGCAGGCATCACCACGGCCATGATCCCGCCAAAGATACCGCCGGTCAGGATCAGCGGCAGACCGGTCAGCCCCGCTTTATAGCCAATCACCGCGCCAATTGTCGCCATCCACAGCAGGGCCTGGCCGGTCAGGAAGATGTACTTAAAGGGCGTCAGTCGCGCGATAATGATATTGACGATAAAGATCACCAGCAGCGTCAGTGCCACTTCAGACCCCAGCTCACGGTTAGCCAGCCCGGCAATGGCGGCAACATCGGTGATATAGCCGCGCATGCCAAAGCCGTGGGTAAAAATGGTATTGAGGAACGTCAGGGTTCCCACAATAATATTGATACCCGCCATCATAATTAAAAAGCCGAGCAGGGTTTTAAAGGTGCCTTCCACCACCTTGCCTGCGGATTTCTTTTGCAGCAGCAGACCAATCAGGGCAATAAAGGCGATCAGAATAGACGCCTGCCCCAGCAGATCTTTTACCAGGAAGTCGATCACACTATTCATGGGCGGCGACCTTTACGTTGCGTTCTTTTAAAAAGGCCAGGATCTTCTGCTCTATTTCCGCTTTATCGGTGAGCCGGTTAAGAATAATGACCCGCTTAATCTGTTCCGGACTGGCGTCGGCATTTAACACATCGGCAAAGGCTTTTTGCGTCAGAATCATGTCCGACTTAAAGGCATTCGCTTCTGAAATGGTGGTGTGATCGATATCGGCCTCAATCTCCAGTTTTTTTAAAACCGCTTTTGCGCTCATCTCAATCGCAAAACTGGATCCTAAGCCACAACCACAGACACATAATATTTTCAGCATGGTTTTCTCCTCACAATATATTGAGTTGTTTAGCGATTTTGTAATGGTGCCCGTCAATATCGACCAGGCGTTTTTGCATGCTTATTAAATCAATCGGAATCGGTTTATTGCTGCCGTTAATAATGACCGCTTTATTCCGCATGCCTGACTGAATACAACGCACCACTTCACTGGCCATAATGGTGCCCTGATAAATCTCTTCGCAGGTGGGATCACCATTCCGCAGCCCGTAACCGAGGATAGTTTTACGGACGCGTACGCCAATAAGCGGCTCAAGCTGTTTGATTAAGGTGTCGATAGCCCCCTGAAAACCGGGCGAATATTCGCGGGTGTAGCCTTCTGAACAGAGAATGATCACGCTGTTCTGTTCTGCCAGTCGCTGGGTGATGCGCTGCGCCAGCTGTGGCAAAGGAATCTGGCACTCCGGGATCAGCGCAATGTCCGCATTGGATTTAATCGCCGACTGCAGGGTTAATTCGCCGCAGTAGCCGCCGAGTAACTCCAGCATAAATACCCGGCCAGGTAAGGCGCGCCCGGTATTCCGCAGTTTCGCGACCTCTTTTAATACCTGCTCGCAGGCGGTGGAAAAACCCAGGGTGTAATCACTGCCGAAGACATCATTATCGATAGTCATGCCGACACCGAAACAATTAACACCAGACTCCGACAGGGTATGGAGAAATTGCAGCGACCCGTCACCGCCCGCCATAATTAACACTTCAATACGGGCGCTTTTCAGCTGGCGGGCAATACATTCATATTCGCTGCGCACCAGTTTCTTTTGCGTGCGTCCCGATTGCATAACCGGAATTGAGGCGATGGCAAAGTCGAGCAGATCACGCTGGCTGATATCACGATGGTTATTTGCCAGCAGGCCGGGAATGCCACCATCAAATATTACGATCTCCGCCTGCGTCAGACGCCCTAACTGGAAGACAAAATTATTAATGCCGGTTACATCACCGCCACTGATCACCATTCCAATTCGCATTTCCCTCACCTCGCTGTCTTAATCTGCTGAGGGCCATTCTTCCGGTTCGTGGGGTTGCTATTTGCAGAGGAGATCACAGTTACGAGCGGTATTTTTTGGGCGGAGTTATTGACAGGGGTGTCTGAACGGCGGTTTTTGAGATCAAAATCACACTATTCGCGGGAAGGCCGATTAGAGTGAAACGATATAAATCAATGAGTTATTTCAGAAGACATCTGAATTTTATTTCGCCACACAGCGGCACAGAGTGGCTTATTCCGTGCTGTTGCAAATTTGTGACTTTCGCCTCATTTTTCCCGGTTCCGGGCCAGATAAAGCGTTCAGAAAATAGTTGATGAGGAGATATCCGGATTATTTTATGGCAGATAAACAGGCGGGCAGAATAGATTTCAGAGGGGAAGAAGGCGCAGAAAAAACGAATAAGGGGCGTAGCAGCAAGCCGCTACGTCCCAAAAAGCTTACTTGGCGTAGGCTTCAGTAGACAGAGTCAGAGTGACCTCGTCGCTTACCGCTGGGACATATTTGTCCAGCTTGAAGTCAGAACGCTTGATGGTGCCGGTGGCATCAAAACCAATCGCCTGCTTTTTCACCATCGGATGCTCGCCCTGCTTGTTCAGCGTCGCGTGCAGCGTAACTGGCTTGGTGATGCCTTTCAGGGTCAGGTTGCCTTCAACATCAAATTTGTTGTCGCCCTTCGCCACCACTTTGGTGCTGTGGAAGGTCGCAGTCGGATATTTAGCGGTGTCGAAGTACTCAGCGCCTTTGAATTCTTTGGTCAGCGCAGCCACGTGGCTGTCTATTTTGCTGACTGGCAGGGTCACGTCAACGCGTGATGCCTCTGGATGATCTTTATCAAACACCAGGTTACCGGTTGCATCAGGGATATCAGCGGTAGGGTTTGAGAAGCCGAAGTGGTTCCAGGCAACAATCACCGACGTATGCTCAGGATTCAGCTGGTAGTGCATCGCCTCAGCCTGAGACAACGGGGCGTAGAGGGTGGCAGCGGCTAACAGGGGCAGTGCAATACGTTTGAAGTTTTTCACGGTCAATTCCTTATGCGGACAAAGTGAATTGAGTGTGGTCCAGTTCGCCCTGAATAGACAGTGAAGAGATTTGTCGGTAATTTTCAAATAAATTCAGCAACTTTATACCGGGCGCTACACATTCTCGCCGCCGGTGAACAGCACCCGCCAGCGGCGGCGATCCTGAATCAGCGTGCGGTGAAGCTGTTGCAGATCCGCAAGTGTCAGCGCCTCAATCTGCGCCGCATCCGGTTCTGCCAGGCCATTGTCAGCGCGTAAGCACGCCAGTGGCTGCTCCACTTCCCGGCTCAGAAGACGCGCTTTCAGTGCCGCCAGATCGTAACCCGCCAGCGTCTCGTTCAGTGACCGCAGGAAGTTGCGGCAGTAGCGCAGCAGTGACAGCGCGCTGTAATCGGGCGACTGCAGCGCAAACAGTACCCCATCTTCATCGGCACAGCGCATATAGCGGCTGCTGACCACATAACCGATAGGCTGCTCAACGCGATAGCGCTGGAAAAAGCGCGGCTCGTAGATCAGCGCCAGCGCGCGTAGCGCCGCCAGCTGTTCAGGTCGATGCAGCGGGATAAACAGCAGCAGAGCATTGTCCGCGCTGCTGTGTGGCAGGCGCGTCATACCGGTTTGTGTCGTCATGCGCTTTGGCGGCGTGTCAGGATTAACCGGTAGCGACAGTGCGCTCAGCCGCCGGGCAATCAGTGAATGCAGTGCCGCGTTGCCGCCTTTCAGCGCCGCCCGCCAGCAATGTGGCGTAATGGTGGCGGCCAGCTGCCAGGGCAACTGCCGCAACAGTGCACGAATCGCGATGCTTTCACCCGAAGAAGGCTGCGCCGCCTCAACCGGCAGCGTCAGTGCGGCGACAATCTGGCTCAGCGCCCGGTCAGCCACCGCCTCATCCGGCGTCAGTTGTAGCGTCAGTTGCCACACGCCCTCCACTTCCTGCCAGCTGCCGTTGCCGCCCTGATGACGCAACGCGGCAAACAGCGGACGTAACCGCCGCCCCAGCGCTTCGCCTGCCGCTTCGGTGAACGTTGACCAGAACTCTGGTCGCAGGATCAGCGTCGCCTGCAGGTCATCAGGCTGATGATGCGGCAATGCCACCGCCTGTGCGGGCAGCGGCTCAGACGTTAAGGCGGTCTCGAACGGATAGAATGTGAAATGCGCCGGAGGTAGCGCCTCAGACGGGGCTGGCTGCCAGGCGGTCAGGGCAAGGCTGAATCCCTGCGTCTGAAGGGTTTCCTCAGCCGGGTGCGACGTGCAGAACAGCAACGTGCCCGGCGCGTCGGTGAGACGCGCCAGCAGCGGCTGTAACGCAGGCACGGCTTCATCTGGCGCAAAGCCGATAGCGCGCTGGCGTAACTGCTCCATCGGTGACAGTGTCACAAATCGCTGCTGCGCCAGATGGTGATAGTGTTGATGTTGTGGCGCATTCGTCTGGCGCAGTGCATCCAGATATCTGTCGATCAAAACATTAACGGTTTCAGGTTGATGCGTTTCAACGCCCAGCGCCAGCCAGAGCGCGCCTCCCGCCTGATAGATCCACTTCAGCTCCAGCGACTCCGCCAGCCCCTGCTCACGTAGGGTAGCCAGCAGCGATCCGGGTGCTTCATCCAGCAGAAATTCACGCCATAACGTGACACCGTCACTCTTATCCAGTATCCAGCTGCG
This sequence comes from Pantoea sp. CFSAN033090, assembly GCF_001264395.1. Classification (NCBI taxonomy): domain Bacteria; kingdom Pseudomonadati; phylum Pseudomonadota; class Gammaproteobacteria; order Enterobacterales; family Erwiniaceae; genus Pantoea; species Pantoea sp. CFSAN033090. The sequence goes on from NZ_LGYX01000024.1 coordinate 123,804, forward strand.
CCATAGCGCCCCAGGTGCGGTCTCTGCCAGCTGCCAGCAGGTATCGCTGGTCAGCTGCGGCGGTGGCAGATCCTGTCGCCACTGACCGGAGGGCAGCGCGGCAGCAACGTTACGCGCCAGCTGTTCCAGCTCATCCAGTGAGTGTGGCCCCTGCAGCCAGAGCCGCATATTGCTGGCGAAGTAGTAGCGCTGGTGGAACTGGCGCAACGCCCGCTGCAGTGCAGAGAGCTCATCGCCAAAACTCGCCCGGCTGCCAATATGGAACCGGTGGAATTCCGCAGGTGACGCGGCGGCGTGCAGCAGTGCCGCTTCAATGCGTGACGGCTGATGACGCTGCAATAGCTGATATTCCGCATCAATCACCGCCACTTCCTGGCCGATCGCCTGATTATCAAGCAGCGGATGGCAGACCATATCCTGCAGTCGCGCCAGCCCGTCAGCCAGCAGCGACGGCGTGACCTCAAAAAAGAACGCGCTGCGCCGGGCCAGCGTGGTGGCGTTAACCCTGCCACCCTGCGTCTGAATCCAGCTCATCAACCGGCCCTCATCAGGCCAGCCGGTGCTGCCGGTGAACAGCAGATGTTCCAGCAGATGCGCCAGTCCGGGCCAGCGATCGGGTTCGTCGTGACTCCCCGCGCCCACCTGAATCAGGGCGGCGGCCTGGCTGGCATCGGGCTGATGCACCAGTTCAACCGTCAGACCGTTTATCTCCAGGCAACGCGTTTTCATCAGAGGTTCCGTGTTTTATAGATCAGTTGTGAGTTGCTGCGGTTACGGAACTGCAGCTGACCAATTTTAATGTCGCTGCAATCCGCCTCACGCCGGGCGTCAAGGATTTTGCCGTGATGCGGTGATTTGCTGCAGACCGGATCGGTGTTGTCGGCATTGCCGGTCAGCATGTAAGCCTGACAGCGACAGCCGCCAAAATCTTTCTCTTTCTCATCACAGGAGCGGCATGGCTCTGGCATCCAGTCAAAACCGCGATAACGGTTGAAGCCGAATGAGTTATACCAGATATCGTCCAGACTTTGCGTCAGCACTGAGGGAAATTCTACCGGGAGCTGACGCGCACTGTGACACGGCAGCGCGGTGCCCTCTGGCGTAACGCTGAGGAAGATGGCGCCCCAGCCACCCATGCAGGGCTTAGGGCGCTCTTCGTAGTAGTCTGGCGTCACAAACAGCAGGTTGGTCAGATTGCCGGTGGTGCTCATCCGCTCGCGGTAGGTTTTCACCACCGCCTCAGTGCGGGCGATCTGCTCGCGGGTGGGCAGCAGGCCTTCACGGTTAAGCTGCGCCCAGCCGTAGAACTGACAGGTCGCCAGTTCTACGTCATCCGCTTCCAGCTCAATGCAGAGATCGATGATCCTGTCGATCTGGTCGATGTTATGACGATGCAGAACAAAGTTCAGCACCATCGGATAGCCGTGGGCTTTCACCGCTTTCGCCATCTCCAGCTTCTGCTGAAACGCTTTTTTCGAACCGGCCAGCGCCGCATTCAGGGTTTCGTCACTCGCCTGGAAGCTGATCTGGATATGATCCAGACCCGCCTCGCTGAACGCATCCAGCTTCTTCTCCGTCAGGCCGATGCCCGAGGTGATCAGGTTGGTGTAGAAGCCGAGGTCGCGCGCCGCTTTGATGAGCTCCGGCAGATCTTTACGGACCAGCGGCTCGCCGCCCGAGAATCCGAGCTGCACGCTGCCCATCGCCCGCGCCTGACGAAACACCTCAATCCACTGCTCGGTGGTCAGCTCCTTCTCCTGCTGGGCGAAATCCAGCGGGTTGGAGCAGTAGGGACACTGCAGCGGACAGCGATAGGTCAGCTCGGCCAGCAGCCAGAGCGGCGGATTCACGTCAGCTTTATGCGGGGTCACGGAACTGTATCCACTTCTGTTCATAGGCTGATTGCAGGAACTCTAAAACGTCTGCACCCACGCCGCCCGCTTCCGGAAAACGGCTATCCAGCGTTGCGATAATCGCGGCGATATCCTGCTTGCCATCCACCAGTTCAAGGATGGCGGCGGCGGTTTCGTTCAGCTTCGCCATGCCTTCGGGATAGAGCACCACATGAGTATCCTGGGCGGCTTCCCACTGCATACGGTAGCCGCGACGAAACGCGGCAATTGAGTTTTCATTCATCTGTTATACCAGTCGGGTGGTGTGCCACGCCGCTTTATCAGTCACGGTGTGATAAGGCGGACGTTTCAGCTCGTATGCCATGGTCATGGCGTCCAGCATGCTCCATAAAATATCGAGCTTAAACTGCAAAATTTCCAGCATGCGGTTTTGCGTCTCAGCGGTGGTGAAATATTCCAGCGCCAGCGCCAGGCCATGTTCCACATCGCGGTTCGCCTGACCCAGGCGACTGCGGAAGTAGAAATAGCCCTCTTCTTTGATCCACGGATAGTGCTGCGGCCAGCTGTCGAGCCGTGACTGGTGGATCTGCGGGGCGAACAGCTCGGTGAGTGAGCTGCAGGCCGCCTCCTGCCAGTTGGCGCGGCGGGCAAAGTTAATATATGCATCCACAGCAAACCGCACGCCTGGCAGCACATGCTGCTCTGAAAGTAGTTCTTCGCGCGTCAGCCCGACCGCCTCGCCCAGCCGCAGCCAGGCCTCAATGCCGCCCTCTTCGCCGTTGCTGCCGTCGTGGTCGAGGATGCGCTGCACCCATTTACGGCGGGTAGCCGGATCGGGGCAGTTGGCCATGATCGCCGCATCTTTCAGCGGAATGGTGGTCTGGTAATAGAAACGATTCGCCACCCAGCCCTGAATCTGCTCGCGCGTGGCCTGACCGTTATGCATCGCGATGTGATACGGGTGATGGATATGGTAGTAAGCGCCTTTGTCGCGCAGGGCCTGTTCAAAAGCCTGCGGCGACAGCGTGTCAGTGATCTGCATGTTTTAGCCCTGAAGGTGGATCGCCATTCCGTCCCAGCTCACCTCTATTCCCTGCTCCGTCAGAAACTGACGCTGCGGTGATTGCTCGTTAAGGATCGGATTGGTGTTGTTAATGTGGATCAGAATTTTGCGTTTTGCCGGCAGCGACGCCAGCAGTGCCATCAGCCCCTGCTCTTCCGCCAGCGCCAGATGGCCCATCGCCTTGCCGGTGTTATGACCCACGCCAGTAGTCAGCAGCTCATCATCCTGCCAGACGGTACCATCAATCAGCAGGCAATCCGCTTTTTGCAGCCACGGCAGGATCACCGCATCCGGCTCGCCCAGGCCTGGCGCGTAAAGCAGCGTCTGGCCATTCGCGCGGTTTTCAATAAACAGCGCCACGTTATGGCCCGGCAGCGGCCGGTCGCGATACGGCGAGTAAGGCGGTGCATTACTGATAATCGGAATCGCGGTGAACTGAAGATCACCACAGACATCGACGCTGAACGGCGTCAGTGGCGCAATGGGACGGTGCTGTAATCCGCCATTCCAGTGGGTGAGCATAGGAAATATCGGGAAGCCGGTGCTGAGGTCACCATGCACTTCCGCCGTGCACCACACCTGATGCGGACAGCCCTCACGCAGGCTCAGCAGCCCGGTGGTGTGATCGATCTGGCTGTCGGTAAGGATAATCGCGCCGATCGCCGTGCCGCGTAACACCCCTTTGCGGGTCAGTTCTGGCGTATGCAGGATCTGCTGGCTGATGTCGGGTGAAGCGTTGCATAACACCCAATCTTCGCCGTTATCGCTGAGGATAATCGACGATTGCGTGCGTGCCTGGGCCTGAATCGTGCCGTTACGCACGCCGTGGCAGTTGGCGCAGTTACAGTTCCACTGCGGAAACCCGCCGCCCGCGGCTGAACCGAGGATTTTGATAAACATAGAGGAAAACCAGAAGTTGAAAAAAAATGCCCGCTCAGAGGGCGGGCAGAACGATTAACGGTTGGAGATGTAGAGAGTCACTTCCAGACCGAGACGCATATCAACGAAAGTTGGTTTTTTCCACATGAGTTACTTCCTCTTGGTTAACAGTAAATGAGCTGCCTGAAATCAGTGTGACCGGCATTGAATGAGACCGCCGTCACAATTTCCAGGCAGATGTTGCGCCAATGGCGCGTCGGGATCAAGCCCGGAACATCAGGAAATTGTTATCACAGCCCGGTCAGATGTAAAACCCGCTGCCAGTTTCCCCATGCCAGTTTCTCTGTCAGTGTCTGATCATAGCCCGCTTCCTGAAAAGCGGCGAGCAATCGCGGCAATCCGCTGACATCGCCCAGCGCAGCCGGTGGGGTAATCCCGTCGAAATCAGAGCCAAAGGCTACATGGTCGCTGCCCATTATCTTCAACAAGTGATCACAATGCTTAACAATTTCTGTTAATGGCGTGTCAGCGTCGCGTTTACCGTCGGCGCGCAGAAAAGCGTTGCCGAAATTAATGCCGACCAGACCGCCGCTGTCGCGGATTGCCACCAGCTGGTCATCCGTCAGATTACGCGGCTGCGGACAGAGAGCATGCGCGTTGGAGTGGCTGGCGACCAGCGGCGCGCTGGAGAGCCGGGCGGTGTCCCAAAAGGCTTTTGCATTCATATGCGACACGTCAATCATCATCTTCAGGTCACTCGCCTGCTGAATCAGCCTCTCTCCGGCGCGGGTCAGGCCTGGCCCGGTGTCGGGCGAGCCAGGAAAGGTGCCGCTGACGCCTTCACCAAAGCGGCTGGCCAGATTCCAGAATGGCCCGATGCTGCGCACCCCCGCCTGCCAGAAGGCGTGCAGTTGCTCGCCCTCCTCATCCAGCGCATCAGCACCTTCGATGTGTGCCACCATCGCCAGTACGCCTGCGGCGCGGCAGGCGGCAATTTCGTCATGACTGCGGCAGAGTCGCGCCCGCCCGCCTGACGCATCAGCCAGCTGCTGCAGGATCTCAAGCTGTTGCCACATGATCTGAAGCGGTTGAAACGGCTCGTCGGCACGTGCCGGAACGGTGCGGGCAATGTACTCCTGCGGAGGCACAAAGATCGCAAACAGCCCGCCGCCGAGCCCGCCCTGCTGAATGCGCGGAAAATCGAGGTGGCCCTGTTCAATCCCCTGATAAAACGCCTGCGCGGGCGCATCACGATGATGCAGCCAGAGATTAAGCAACAGATCGTTGTGACCGTCAAAAATCAGCATAAGAGTCCACCCGAATAAACAGGCGACCATGCTAACCCTGCCCGGCGGATTCACCAAACCAGAACGCACGCAGGGTCATGCAGGTCATGCAGG
>NZ_LGYX01000025.1:0-41454 GCF_001264395.1 Pantoea sp. CFSAN033090
GGCGAAGTGCGTGTCTTTCGCAACCCTGATATAGACAATAAATTAGAGCCTGGCTAACCGCCCGGCTGGAACCAATGTTCCCACGCTAAAGAGCTCTTGAAGTCTAATGAAGTTACTATTAGATAGCAAGCAACAAGCGCGCGCTCGTAGCCCCGCCACGCCTGCCCGCTTTATGCAGTGGTTTTCATGCACCTGCATGACATAAACAAAAGCCCGCCAGTATTGGCGGGCCGGGGCATAAACGATCCTTTTGGGATCATGCGATTTCATGCAGCATAGTCATGCACTGCCGGGATTGTCTTCCTTCGCCGGTTCAGGCGTTGAAAAATCATCGAACGACTTGTAGGTTTCAGTATCGAAAAGTGAAACCCCCTCAACCTGATCCATCGGCATTACGTGCCGAAAATGGCCAAAGTTAAGTGGCACAGAATCAGCTGTAATGTCCTGACTCAGATAAAGCTCAAAATATCTATGCTGTTCGTGATAGCGCAACGTGTCTTTATCACGGTAGCCGCTGATGTAAGGGATAATGGCAAGGTGTTGTGTATCGTGATGCTCCATACGAGGCGCTGCAACATAACCGATATAAACTTTACGTGACTTCAGGGTAACAAAAATGAGCTTCCCTTCATCAATCGCTTGGACCAGTAATGACTCGATACCATCCTGTGCTGCCATTTCCCGATACGCCTGCTGTCTGTCTTCGTCGTTCTCCAGCGCCCGCTTCGCACTGTTTCCCTGCTCAACAGCAAGCCATACAGCCATCGCCATTGAAAGAACGAAGAAAAGCGGATAAGACATGACCTTAATGTCAGTCAGCCATGAGTAATAATCAGCGTGGAGGCTGGGCCATATCATACCCAGAATGTTGACTACGGTACTAAGGAGAAGAAGTAAAACAAAAAGAGCGGTGACAACACCAAAGCCCTGAATAGCGAACTTACATCCATGCATAGCTACATAAAAGTAAGCATTCCAGCCATCACTTCGGGCTAACTTTATGCGGGATTGGTAGTGATTCTGTGTGTACCAAAACCCGCATACCAGAACAACCATAATGATCAGCGGACCCATCAACTATCCCTGTCGTTTAGCAGCCAGCTCTTCCATACGCGCACGCATTGAGTCACGCACCTGCTGATTTTTCATGTTAACCGTCGCTGAGCCGTTCAGGTCGGTGATAATTTTACCGCTTCCGGAATTACTGACATCATGACGGATAGCTTCCTGCATGATCTTACCCGGTGCGGATAACATCTTTCTAAGAAGTTCGGTCATATAACCTCCTGATGACACAAACGCCGCTGGCAGCGGCGCTTACTGTGTTTTGCTACCTAACTATAGGACAGCTGAAAATAAACATAATTCGGCGAGAGCTACTTCTTAACCTACCTGGCAGTCCCAGGCAACCGTTTTTAGTTGAAATGTTTATGACCAGACAGAGCCTAACGCCTCGCAGTGCTCGTTGTTCAACCTTGCCAGCGCCAAAAATAAATTTTGTCGCCAGCAACGTTATCAGTGCTGGTACTGCCAGCTGTCGTCTTCCCATACTGCCTGCAGGATATCCATAACATTCTTTTTATCATCATCCTGCCTGACGCCGCTCAGCACAACGCCGTTTGCAGAGCGTTTGCGGATGCGAATGCTGGTATCAGGATAAATCGGTAGAAAATTCTTATAAAGTTCGGCCTCAAGTGCTGAGAGAGTTTCCGGGCTGATTTTTTGCTCTTTGTTAATCATGATCTCGATGCGCATAACATTCTCTATTCTACAGCGTAAAAGATTTCATCATCAGAGACATTCTTACTGCTCGAGTGCGCTAACTCAGCGATGATACTCATCGCCAATTTCATATCAGATTTCTTGCAATTTGCTATAAGCGAAACCTCAGCAATGAACTGAACGCAAGCCATCTTACGGTTTATCGGTGCCAAATCTTGAGTGTCCATCTAACCCTCCCTTAACCCTAAAGGCTGTATAAGCATACAGTAGTAGATGCGTTACGAAATGTGAAATGTTTTTTCATTCAATCGGACCTAATCTGAAAATGAAATGTAAGGTTTTCAGTGGTTCCAACCTGTTATTTTGATTAGACAAAGCCTTACTTGCCCCTGACTAGCGGCTTCGCTTATAGCAACTTTGTTAGTTCAGTTCCATTGACGCCATTTATCATCTTCCTGCAGCCGTCCGTTCTTATAGAAAATGCGCATCCCCGCGGCTGAATTGAGACTGCCACCGGCCAGAAGCAGGTTTGTTTCATTCTCTTGACTGGTAAAACCTCTCACTAGCAACTCTGCAACCAGAAGCGCCCGCTGATCGTCATCAATTTGCTGCTTGTAACCCTTTTTCTGACGCGGTTTCACTACCCGGAGACGCGCCAGCAGATCCCGGCGCTGTTTTCTGGTCATATTGTCGAAGTCTGCCGGGCCATAAAGAGGCGTTTCACCCGGTTCTATAGGTTCAACAGTACCGGATTGCCCCCTGAAGAGTTCAGTTTTTCATCAGGGGGACAGTTATTGCCACGAGTCCAAGGGGCGCTGGCGCCCTGGTCGGCTGTCGCCTCCTGAACGTCAACGGCCTTACGGACCATCTTCCACTTTGTTGCATGCGTGCAGATACGGCCCGCCACTAACGGGGACCAGATGCCATAAATGCGGGTGCCGTGATCTCCGTATGGGGTCGGCTCGTCGTTAAGTTCATAGGCTGTTCTGACTATGTGATGCTTGCGCGGAACCAGTACGCCGCCCTGTTTCGTAATGTAGGTAGCAAAGCAGCCTGCATCTGCAGCGGCCAGTACCGCGTCCAGCTGCACGTTTTCAAGCACCGGCGCACCGGCTTTTTTATCGGCCTGATTTCTCAGCTCCTGACCGGCAAGCAGGCGCAGTTCCCGGTAACCTCGGCTAAGGTTACACCTCACCCTTTCCCTGATTAACCTCACACTCTCATACCCACCATTTTCCCTGTAAAAGACGCCACTCATGCTCATTCTGATAACCCGACAGATACCCCGGAGTCACTTTTTAACCCTGCAGAGGGTGTATCAGATTATTTTCATAAACCCGCTATATTTACGGATATGAACAAATGCAGTCCAGACGGGCCAATTGAAATCTGCACAACGTGTGCGCTGAGGTCAGATTCACAATGCTGCAGATTAATTTATTGAACAGAAGAGTATGAATAGATTAGAGGTTTATCATGAAAAGTTCATCGAGTGCTGAACTCTGCTGCCGGGTAATTCGTGGAAGAACCATCATGCCGCTGAAGAAAGTTGCGTTGTATCAGGTCGAATTTAAAAATGGCAGATTTGCTGTGTTACGCATTAATAACCTTCTGACGCTTCAGGAAGGCGATATTATCTCAAGAGTTAATGAAGTGTGGTCTGCAGGACCAGATATTATTCAACTTTCACCATTCGAATTTCTCGACCAGGGTGAATCACAACGTTATTTCACCGAGTACGAAAGATAATGCAGAGTTATCAGCACATTGAAATTAATGTTACGAAGATATTGCCTCAATGAGGGATAAGGTTAAACAGTATGACTTGCTGCTGCCTGGTGATCGCAACATAAAAAGACGACGGACTTTATATAACATACAATGACTTACAGTGAGGGCATAAGACTGCCTGTCCTTTATTCTTTTTAGCTACAGACTGTCTGGAAAACTTTTTACACACCGGACACTGTGTATTGGTTTCGCTGCTGTGTAGCGCGTCGAAGAGAAAGCTCAACCAGGTCATGTCGTTATCCTCTGAAATGTTGCCATTAGCGTAACACAGTGCAGGTAAATTAATTTTTTTATCTGTCGGCTCTGATGTTAAACAGGGCTAAGGTGAGGAGAAGGCAGCTGTTTATTTTTTTAACTTTATTTTATCGCCATAAGAGAACGCCAGCCGGTTAATCAGGATAGCTACGAATAACGGAAACAGGACTATAATCAATATCATCTATACCTGTTTATCACCTCCAGCCCTTCTTTTGGCTCCTTTTTTGTCATCCTTTCTTTTTTTCCGGATCCATCTGCTGCGTAAGCGCAAGGAAATGAGTGTGAAAATAAAACTGACGACGTGGTTCAGCCGGGAAAGTGAATTACCCGATGAGCATTTTCCTTTGTTCCCGACTGAAGGTATTTATCAGGCCCACCGGCCAGATATTTTTTCGGCTGAACAAATGGATAACTACGGCGAAAAATTAGCGAAAACGCATACTCTGTCGGGTGGAAAATGGTCCTACCGACTGTTGCAGCAGCTGGCAGATAATGAACTGTCATTGACGCGCAGCGCAGAGATCCTGAGTGAAGGTGATAAACGCAGCCAGACACCGGCGGCCGTCTGGATACTGGATAATTTTTACATCATTGAAGAGCAGATCCGCCTGGTCCGGCACCTGTTACCGGCCAAATTCGGTAAAGGACTGCCCATGCTGGAGGAGTCGGCTCATTACCTGCGCATCCAGGCTATCGCCGAGGAGATGATTAAGCACAGTGATGGCAGACTGGAAACCAGCGTCCTGCATCCTTTTATCGCTGCCTACCAGCGCGTTACGCCCCTGCTGCTCGGCGAACTGTGGGCCCTGCCTGCCATGTTACGTTTTGCGCTTATCAACAATCTGTCCCGGATTGCGGCTGACGTGGCCAGGGTACATCAGGAACGTAATAAAGCGGAGCAGTGGATCAGCGATATCCTCTCCACTGCCGCCGAAGATGCGTCAAAAGTTATTCTGGTCATCGCTGATATGGCCCGCCAGAACCCGCAGGTTTCCGGCGCTTTCGTTGCTGAACTTGAACGGCGCTTAAGTGGCCAGAACAATACTCTGGCGTTAACCTGGGTCGAACAACAGCTGGAAAATACCGGCCGGAAAACCTCGGAAGTCATTGAGCAGTTCAACCGGCAGCTGGCCCTGAGTCAGCTCTCTGTCAGCAACAGTATTACCGGCCTGCGGCAACTCGGCGAAATTGACTGGCAGGCTTTTGTCGAATCCGTCAGCCTGGTTGAGAAAGTCCTGCAGCAGGATCCCACCGGGACATACCCGCTGATGCATTTTGACAGTCGCGATGACTACCGCCACGTGATTGAACGTCTGGCACGGCACAGTCGCTTTGATGAACGTGAAGTCGCCCAGGCTGTGCTGACGCTGGCCAGCCAGCCTGATCTTCCCCTGCGTCAGCAGCATGTCGGCTATTACCTGCTGGATAAAGGATTTCAGCAACTGGAACAGCAGCTTGACGTTAAAGTAACGTGGCTGAACAGGAGCCGGCAGCATCTGAGCCAGACTCCTTTACTCTCCTGGTTAGGCAGCCTTTTACTGCTGACAACCGCGTTTACCGCCGAGATGCTCTACAGCACCCATCAGGCGGGCATGGCGTCATTACTCTGGTTGCTGGTGCTGCCCGCCATCATTGTCAGCAGCCAGCTAGCCTTGCAGTTGCTGAGCGAGTTAACCACCCGCAGCCGCCATCCCCTTCCCCTGCCCCGACTCGATTATTCTCTGGCGGTACCGGAGCATGACCGCACACTGGTAGTTATCCCCTGTTTACTCAGCAGCAATGAGGGAACAGACGCCCTGTTGCGCTCTCTGGAAATCTGCTATCTCGGTAACGCCTTAACGAATATCAGTTTTGCGTTACTGACCGACTTTACCGATAGCGCCGAACAGGATCATCATCATGACGCCGCGCTTATCCGTTACGCCGTGCTGAAAACGGAAGCGCTGAATCGGCGCTACAGCGGGGGTAAATCGGACATTGCGCTCTTCTCCCTGTTACACCGTGACCGCACCCATAATATTTCTCAGGGCGTCTGGATGGGGTATGAACGCAAGCGCGGTAAGATCCATGCCCTGAATCGCTGGCTTCAGGGTGAAGAAAACGCCTTCAGCGTCACGGTAGGTGCCACGCAGACGCAGCTGCACAGCGTTAAATATGTGATTACTCTCGACAGCGACACAATACTGCCGCGTGAGACTGCGCATAAGCTGATTGGCGTCATGGCCCACCCACTCAATGCACCGGTGTTCGACGATGTCAAAAATCGGGTAGTTGAAGGCTATGCCATCCTGCAGCCTCGTCTGGCTGAAGAGATACCGGTTAACGGTCAGAGCCGCTATGCCCGGCTGTGCAGCAGCATTCCGGGGAATGATGCTTACTCCTCACTCTCATCCGATATTTATCAGGATCTGTTTGGTGAAGGCTCATTTGTCGGCAAGGGTATTTACGATGTCGCTGCCTTTAGCCGGGCGATACGCAATACCTGTCCGGAAAATCTGGTGCTGAGCCATGACCTGCTTGAGGGGTGCTATGCCCGCTCCGGTGTGGTCAGTAACGTCGTCCTGTATGAACAATATCCGGATAGTTATCTGAGCGATGTTGCCCGACGATTTCGCTGGGTGCGGGGCGACTGGCAGCTCCTTAACTGGCTACGGTTGCAGGTGCGGCAGGAAGATTGCAGTCGTCAAAAGAACCCGCTCAGTGCGCTTTCCCGCTGGAAATTAACAGACAACCTGCGCCGCAGCCTGGTGGCGCCTGCCCTGCTGATGCTGGTGTTTATGCTGTGCACGATAGTACCGAACCCGGCATTCTGGGTCGGATGCATCATGCTCTTTCTGCTGCTTCCGGGACTGCCAGCGTTGGTAATCGACGGGGTGACGAAAAGTAAAAAGCGTGCCTGGCGGCAGCATTTATCCATGCTGGTCACCGATGCCTTTAACCGCCTCTCCCGCGCTGGCCTGGCGCTGGCCATCCTGCCTCACGAGAGTTACTGGTCGCTGAAGGCGATTATCGTAACCTTATGGCGCCTGACTATCAGCCACCGCTTTCTGAACGAGTGGAAAAGCGCTTCATCACAGAAACCTGTCGAGCCTGATGTGCGCCATTTCTACCGCCGCATGTGGATTAATCCGGTAGCAGGCGCGGCTCTGGTATTCCTGACCAGCCTGAGCATGCCGTTGATGACGCATGTCGCACTGGCGCTCGCTTTATTGTGGGCGGTCGCCCCCGCGTTACTGAGCCGCATGAGCCAGCCTAAACGCGCTCAGCCAGGCAGCCTTTCAGCGGAACAGCGCATCTTTTTGCGTCGCACCGCGCGTAGAACCTGGGCCTGGTTTAACGAATTTGCCAGCAGTGATAACAACCATTTGCCGCCGGATAATCTGCAGGAGATTCCGGAGTCGCGGGTGGCCCACCGGACCTCACCGACCAACATTGGCCTGTCGCTGCTGGCAAACCTGACGGCCTGGGATTTTGGTTATATCAGCCAGAATCGGGTCATCAGCCGGACGCTCGACACCCTCGATACCCTTGATCGAATGGAGCATTTCAGAGGACATCTTTATAACTGGTATGACACCCAGACGTTAAAACCGCTGAACCCACGCTACGTCTCAACGGTAGACAGCGGTAATATGGCGGCTCACCTTGTGACCCTTCAGGCTGGCCTGGCGCAGTGGAAATACCAGCCGGTGATGTCTCTCCCCTGTATCCTGGAAGGTCTCTCCGATACCTTCTCACTGCTTAAAGACCAACTGAGCGACACCCGCAGCGACATTGTGGAACAAATCGCAGCTAAGCTAAGCCTGATGCAGCGCGCTTCACCCGCCGATTTTCACGCCGGGATGCAGGCTCTGCTGGCATTAAGCGTGGTAGCAGAACAGGCTTATCTTCCGACAACGCGGTTAAACTGGCCGGCGCTTTTCCACCAGCAGCTGGTCGATTTCACTCAGGAGTGGGCCCTCCTTTTCAGCTGGGTTACCCCGGATGCGCCACTGCCTGCCGACATTCCGTCATTGCTGTGGCTCGCTGAGTTGAACCTGAACCGCCCCGGGCTCCCGGAAAAACAGGCAGAGACTGCGATATGGGCCGCCCGCGAACGGATGGCTGCCCTGCTGGAGCTGGACAGCCGCCTCAGCGATCACGCCAGTATGGACTTCCGCTTTCTCTATTATCCGGCCACATCTTTACTCAGCGTGGGCTATAACATGGACAGCGGTCTGCTGGACGCCAGCAAATATGACCTTTTCCCTTCAGAAGTCCGCCTGACGCACTACTTTGCTATCTCCACCAGCCAGCTTCCGGCCAAGAGCTGGTTTGTACTGGGTCGCTTATTTACTCAGCTGAATAACCAGCCCGCCGTGATGTCATGGAGCGGCTCAATGTTTGAATACCTGATGCCGCACCTGGTCATGCCGGTTTACCCCGACACGCTACTGGAAAAGATGGCGTTATCGGCGGTCAGGCAACAGATTGTCTCGGGTAACAGCACCAATACGCCCTGGGGCGTTTCGGAATCGGGTTACGCTGCGTTTGACGTCAATCATAACTACCAGTATCGGGCATTTGGTACGCCGGAACTGGGTCTGAAACGCGGCCTGAATGACAATCATGTTGTTGCGCCCTATGCGACGCTGCTGGCGCTGATGGTGCTGCCGCAGGAGGCGACAGCTAATCTGATAAGACTTAAAAAAATGGGTGCCAGCGGTGACTACGGTTATTACGAAGCGCTGGATTTCACAGCGGATCGACTGGCTCCCGGTCAGCCATTTGCGATCGTCAAATCGTATATGGCCCATCACCAGGCAATGGGATTGCTTGCGCTCTCTCACCAGCTGCTGGATGCGCCCATGGTCGCGCGCTTTATGTCCAGCGCACTGTTTCAGTCTTCGCGTTTGCTGCTTCAGGAAAAAGTGCCTGATGATATTGAGCTCTATACCCCACGCCGCAGTTTTGTCGAAAACAGTGACCCTAAACAGCAGCGCAGCATTCCCGACCAGCGTGAATTCAGTGGTTCAGATCCGCGTCAGCCACAACTTCAGCTGCTTTCCAATGCAGATTATCATCTGATGGTGACGCACGCGGGGACAGGCTACAGCCAGTGGAAGGGGCTGGCACTCACCCGCTGGCGTGCGGATAGCACCAGCAACAACTACGGAACGTTCTGTTACGTTACCGATCAGCAATCCGCCGAAGTGATTGCTCACAGCTATCAGCCGACCTGCTGCGAGCGTCCGCATTATAAAACCCGTTTCAATGATGCCGGGATTGAGTTTGACGCTTCAAGCACCACCTTCAGCATTCACACGCATATCGTGGTCTCCCCGGAAGATGATGTGGAGATCAGACGCATCACGGTCACTAACCGTTCCCGTCAGACCCGCCCGTTTGATATCACCAGCTACACCGAAGTGGTACTGGCACCAGCAGCCAGCGATATGGCCCACCCTGCGTTCAGTAATCTGTTCGTCCAGACTGAGATCGTTGACAGGCTGGAAGCGATTCTGGCTCACCGTCGGCCACGTGAAGAGAAAGAAGTGACGGCATGGATGTTTCACGCGATGGCGATACATGGCAATACCGGCCGCCAGACCTCTTTTGAAACCGACCGGGCTCGTTTTCTCGGGCGCGGCAGGACGCCAGCCGATGCTCAGGCGCTGATGCCGGGCAGTGAATTAACGGGTCAGCAGGGAGCGGTGTTAGATCCCGTGTTATCAATTCGCCAGTCAGTGACGTTAAAAGCGGGAGAGGCCGTCACCATCGATATGCTTTACGGTGTGACACTTCAGCGTGACACCACTATTGCGCTGATTGAGAAGTACCGTAACCACATCAGCGCCGATCGGGTGTTTGAACTGGCGTGGTCCCACAGTCAGGTCGCCTTGCGTCAGTTGAATATCCGCACCGAAGATACCAGCCTGTTTAATCAGCTGGCCAGTGCCGTACTGTTTTCCAGCGCCGAAATGCGTGGCGAATCAGACGCGCTGATGCAGAACCGGCTGGGCCAGGAGTCATTGTGGCGCCATGCGATTTCGGGTGATCTGCCGATTCTTTTGGTTCGGATAGAAAACATTAATCAACTCGACCTGGTCACCACGCTCATTCAGGCGCACCAGTACTGGCGACAAAAAGGACTGACGGTCGATCTGCTCATCCTGAACAGCGACCAGGGCGGGTACCAGCAGAACCTGTTCAATCAGCTCACGACCCTGATCCCTGCCGGAGATGAACGGCAGCAGGCGGACAAACCTGGCGGCATATTTATCCGCAAAAGCGAAAGTTTTTCCGCTGACGATCTGCAACTGTTGCTGAGCGTCGTGGCGGTCGTGCTGGAAGGCCGGAACGGCAGCCTCGCCGATCAGCTCAGCACGCTGTTAAAACCGGTGCGCACCCCGCCTGCATTTGCGTTTCCATCGATCAGTAAGACGCCGCCGCCTGCAGCCGTCACCTTTTCGCCGGAGCGGTTGCAGTTTTTTAATGGCACCGGTGGCTTCAACGAAGACGGCAGCGAATATCACATCATTCTTTCCGGCCAGCAGCAGACGCCTGCGCCGTGGTGCAATGTGCTGGCCAACAGCCAGTTGGGCACCGTCATTTCCGAGAGTGGCCAGGGCTATAGCTGGTATGAAAACGCGCATGAATATCGTCTGACGCCCTGGCACAACGATCCCGTCAGTGACAGCTCTGGCGAAGCGCTTTATCTGCGTGATGAAGAGACGGGTGATGTCTGGTCGCCCACGCCGCTTCCGGTTCGCGGCAAGGGGGATTATCTGACCCGTCATGGCTTCGGTTACAGCACGTTTGAACACACGGAGTATGGCATCAGCAGCTCGTTAACGGTGTTCGTGGCAGAGGAGGCGCCGGTCAGACTTTCCCTGCTGACGCTGAGTAACCTCTCTGGCAAAACGCGTAATCTTTCGATTACCGGATACGTCGAATGGGTTCTGGGTGAGCTGGCGAGCCGCTCCGCAAGGCATGTGGTGACGTCCCCTGCCGCTATCGCCACAGGCAGCGCGGTTCTGGCCAGAAACTTTTATAACAGCACGGGCTCTGCGCGGACCGCTTTTTTTGCCGTCACAGGTACCCGGATTGCGCACAGCGGCAACCGGCTTGAGTGTCTGGGTCGTAACGGCACCACACGGCAGCCCGCGATGATGAATGTTCGTGGTCTGTCAGGTAACACCGGGGCAGGAATGGATCCCTGCGCCGCGCTGCAGACGCTGACGACACTGATTGACGGCGACAGCCGCAGCTTTGTTTTTGCCCTCGGCGTGGGGGAAGATGAGGGTGCAGTGACCGCGCTGATGCAGCAGTTCCTCTCCACCGGGGAGGCACAGAACGAGCTGGCCAGGGTTAAACAGCACTGGCACCAGCTACTGACTAAAGTGCAAATCCAGACACCGGCAACGGAGGTCGATTTACTGGCAAACGGCTGGCTGCTTTACCAGACGCTGGCCAGCCGTTTGCTGGCGCGCAGCGGATATTACCAATCCGGTGGTGCCTTTGGTTTCCGCGATCAGTTACAGGATACGCTGGCGCTGACCCACGCTGCCCCGCAGCGGCTGCGCGATCAGCTGTTGTTGTGTGCATCCCGCCAGTTTATTGAGGGAGATGTACAGCACTGGTGGCATCCGCCTGCTGGCCGTGGCGTCAGAACCCGCTGCTCCGACGACTACCTGTGGCTGCCCTATGCGCTGTGCCGCTATGTGCAGGCAACCGATGATATGGCGCTGCTGTCACAGCCCGTCAGCTACCTTGAAGGTCGCCTGCTGGCAGAGGACGAAGAGTCTGTCTATGAGCTTCCGGGCGTCAGTAAGATTAATGAACCGCTATGGCAGCACTGCGTTCGCGCGGTTAACCACGCCCTTAATTACGGTCAGCACGGCCTTCCGCTGATGGGCTCCGGGGACTGGAACGATGGTATGAGTACCGTCGGGATTGCCGGCAAGGGTGAAAGCGTCTGGCTCGGCTTCTTCCTCTATACGGTTCTGGACCGCTTTGCCGCGCTGGCTTTGCGGTTCGGCGATACCGATACCGCCCGCCACTGTCAGGAGCACGCGCAGACGCTCAAAACCGCGCTTAACCATGCGGCCTGGGATGGCGAATGGTATCTGCGCGGCTTTTTTGACAGTGGCCAGACGCTCGGTTCACATGCTGACAGTGAGTGCCGGATAGACGCCATTGCCCAGAGCTGGTCGGTACTCTCTGGCGCAGGCGAGGACGCCAGATGCCGGTCAGCGATGGAGGCGCTTTATCAGCATCTGGTTGATAAGGATAACCGGCTGATTAAATTGCTCACTCCGCCTTTCGATGGTGCAGGGCCAAATCCGGGCTACATTCGCGGTTATTTACCGGGTGTCAGGGAAAATGGCGGTCAGTACACCCATGGGGCTCTGTGGGCGATTATGGCCTTTGCGGCGATGGGTGAAACAGAGCGCGCCTGGTCCCTGCTCTCTATGATTAATCCGGTTAATCATAGTGGCAATCAACAGGATATGGCGATCTACAAAGCGGAGCCTTATGTGATGGCTGCGGATGTGTATGCGGCCGAAGGCCACAGCGGGCGGGGTGGCTGGACCTGGTATACCGGTTCGTCAGGCTGGACCTATCAGCTTATCAGTGAGAGTCTGCTTGGGATAACCCGGCGCGGCAACGCGCTGTCTGTCCGGCCACAGCTTCCCGCTGACTGGTCAGAGATAAAAATTGTCTACCGTGATGGGGAAGGGATCTACAACATCCGGGTCACTCGCGGTGACAGCATTTATCAGCTGTGGCTGGATGGCAAACGGTGTGACGGTGACGAAATAGCGCTGGAAAGCCATCGCCAGGAACATCAGGTTGAAGTCTGGCTGGGCTCTGCGTCAGATTAAGTTAAACCCGACAACCCTTCTGCATCAGCTTAAAGAGGAGATTCAGTGACCTTTGCGAGCGGGCCGTTGAGCTGCCACCCGCGTCAGCACGGGCAGCTCAACGGCAGCGTTCTGTTGAATGGCGAGGGTTAATCGCCTGCTCACAATTATCTGTCGCCCTGCCCTGTTTTCCCTCGCGAAGCCCATGCTATCTTGTGGTTTTGATTTTTTCAGTGGGCAAAATTGATGACAAAGTTGCGGGTAGGGATCGTGTTTGGCGGGAAATCGGCTGAGCATGAGGTGTCGTTACAGTCGGCCAAAAATATCCTTGAGGCGATCGACAAAACCAGGTTTGACGTGGTGCTGCTGGGCATTGATAAGCAGGGACACTGGCGTCTTAACGATGCTTCAAACTTCTTACTGAACGCTGAAAATCCGGCGCTGATCGCGCTGAATCACGCCGCTGAAGATGTGGCGCTGGTGCCCGGCACGACTCAGCAGCAGATTATCACCCGTCATAACGCCCATCCACTGTCGCAGATCGACGTTATCTTCCCTATCGTGCACGGTACGCTGGGTGAAGATGGCTCCCTGCAGGGCCTGTTGCGTATGGCCTCGTTACCTTTTGTCGGTTCCGACGTGCTGGGCTCTGCGGTCAGCATGGATAAAGATTTTACCAAACGCCTGCTGCGCGACGCCGGCCTCAACGTCGCGCCGTGGGTGAGCGTCACCCAGGCCCAGCGTGCACAGCTGGACGCCAGCGCAGTCATTGCCCGCTTTGGCCTGCCGCTGTTTATCAAACCCGCCAACCAGGGTTCATCGGTGGGCGTCAGCAAAGTGGACAGCATTGAAGAATTTGATGCCGCGCTGGCGCTGGCCTTCTCCTTTGACCGCAAGGTGCTGATTGAGCAGGGTATCAAAGGTCGCGAGATCGAGTGTGCGGTGCTGGGCAACGATGCCCCCGAAGCCAGTCCCTGCGGTGAAGTGGTGGTGCATGACGCCTTCTACTCGTATGACACCAAATATATCTCTGAGAGCGGTGCGCAGACGGTGGTCCCGGCAGCCATTTCACCGGAAACCAGCGATGCAATACGTGAGGTCGCCATCAAGGCCTTTACCGCGCTGGAGTGCTTTGGCATGGCGCGCGTCGATGTATTTTTAACTGCCGATGGCGAAATTATCGTCAACGAAGTGAATACCCTGCCCGGCTTCACCAATATCAGCATGTATCCGAAACTGTGGCAGGCAGCCGGCCTCAGCTATCAGGATCTGAGCAGTCGCCTGATCGACCTGGCGATTGAACGCCACCAGCAGGCCAGTACCCTGAAAAGCAGCGTCAGCTGACAGAACCCGGCGGCGTGGCGTTATGCCACGTCGCTGGTGATGGCACGGTAGTTAACCGGCGAGGTCTGATTGCGGCCATTGCGTTTCGACAGATAGAGGTTTTTATCGGCTGCGGAAATCAGCCGGTTGATGACGCGGTGCCACTCCGTCGCCTCACCGGCACTGCCATGCGCCAGCCCCAGACTGACAGTGACCGTGGCCGTACTGCCCTGCAGCCAGAATTTCTCTTTCGCCATCTTCTGCCGGATGCTCTCAGCAAGAAAGTAGAGCTTTTCCGGATTCTGGTCGAACAGCACCACCGCAAACTCTTCGCCGCCAAAACGGCAGATGCGCCCCTCTTTACCCACAACGCGCTGCATACGGCGGGCGATCTCTTCCAGCACGCTGTCACCCGCATCATGACCAAAATTGTCGTTAATCGCTTTGAAGTAGTCGACATCCAGCAGGATCACGCCCGCCCGGCGGTCCGGGAAGATCGGCTCAGCACGCAGACTTTCATAGAGGCCGGAACGCGACAGTAGCCGGGTCAGGAAGTCATAGTTGGCGCGCAGCGCCAGACGCTGGTTGAGCTGGCGAATCGCATCCATGCTCACCGCCACAATCAGCGGGCTGATCGCAATGGTCGCCACGCCCAGCCGTGCCGAGGTCAGATGGGTGATCGGCAGCATATTGTCATCGCCCTGGATATTCATCACGCCGTGCGAAACCAGAATGATTTCGCTAATGCCGGTGAGCAAAATCACCAGACTGGTGAGCGGCATCGGCAGCACGATGGCGCACCAGACCAGCGCCGGAACCGGGAACGTCAGGCTGCCTGCGCCGCCCATCATCGCGCCAATCATCAGCGAAAAAATCACGGCGACAACCGGTGCCAGCTTGCGCATCTGCATAAACTGCCGGGGCGACAGCGACGCCCAGTCGCGCGTCAGCAAAAAGGGCAGCAGCATCAGCCCGGTTGAGAACTGTTCGCTGAACCATTCGCCCCAGGCCGTCACCAGCCCGCTGTTAAAATCGGCCTGCTGCGCCAGCGCCCCCCAGCTGGCGCAGGCCAGTCCGGCCAGCAGACAGGCCGGAAAAATGCGCAGCACGCTGGTTATACGCTCGCTGCCGGAGTCGTGCTGAAGATGTTTTACCAGCAGCGTCACCGCCACCAGCACAAACAGAAGATTCGCCATGTTGAGGGTAAAAGCAGAGAGCGCCCAGCCTGAAAAAACGATGTCGTTAAACACCATCGCAGCAAAGGTAGCCAGGTAATAG
Source organism: Pantoea sp. CFSAN033090 (assembly GCF_001264395.1). NCBI lineage: Bacteria > Pseudomonadati > Pseudomonadota > Gammaproteobacteria > Enterobacterales > Erwiniaceae > Pantoea > Pantoea sp. CFSAN033090. The sequence continues at coordinate 15,219 of NZ_LGYX01000025.1, forward strand.
CGGGTCTGATGCAGAAAAGGATTCCGGACGATCACGCCAGTGACGATCGCGTTGACCGGCCAGAACAGCGACAGCTCCTGTGGAAAGCGCAGGTGTCCGCCGATAAAGCAAAACAGCAACGTGATTAAAAACAGTGAAAATGCGTTCTTCTTAACGTTGTGCTCTTCAAACAGCTGTATGCGCATACATCCGGACCTTGTCACAGAGAGGCTGGCTGTCCACGCCAGCCTGGACAGGCGCGTGGTGTCAGAATGATTAAATCCTGAATATCCTCAATGTCATCCGGCGATAAAACCGCGTTTCATGGGCTAACTCAGAAAAGTTACCGTTTTGAGGCTAAACCCATCAGATGACAGCAAAAACTGGGGCTCTATTATGCATCGTAAATAAAAAAATCGGATATCCGAGATATCCGATTTTTGCTGTTCTGACGACTTTACCGTTGCGCTAAACGCTATTTTACGGCAACCGGCCACTGACTCAGGCGAATGCCGCGTTTGTCGGCGTTATCGCCAAAATCTTTCAGCACCGCTTTAACGTCGGGATCGATATATTCCGCATTGTCGTTATCGACGATGACTACGCTGTTCTCCGGGATCTCATCCAGCAATCCCTGCAGCTTTGGATTGTGCATAAAGGTCAGGTTCTGCTGAAAGCGCAGCACGTAGTGGTCGTCATAGCGGGTGAGCTGCAGCGCGTTGCGATGGCTCTTATAGATGCTATAGAGGATCTGCGTGGCGATGCCGATACCAATCCCGACCAGCATGCCCAGCGTGATAATACCGACGATGGTGGCCAGAAACGGCACGTACTGCTGCGCGCCCATCCGGAACTGCTCAATAAACAGTTTGGGTGTCGCCAGCTTGTAGCCGGTATAGAGCAGCACGGCAGCGAGGCTGGCCAGCGGAATGGCGTTCAGCATCTCACTGAACCACATACCGCAAATCAGCAGCAGCACACCGTGAATGAAGATCGACAGTTTGGTCTGCGCGCCCGCACTGACGTTAACCGAACTGCGCACGATCACCGCCGTTATCGGCATCGCGCCAAGAAAACCGGCCGCCAGGTTACCGATGCCCTGCGCGAACATCTCTTTGTTGGGCGACGGCGCGGGCGTCTGAGGACGCAGTTTTTTCAGCGCCTCCTGACTCAGCAGCGTTTCCAGACTGGCGACCAGGGCTAAGGTCACCGCAACGACCCAGACCTGCGGATTCTGCCAGGCCATCCAGTCGGGCGTTTCCAGCTCTGCTACCAGCGCGGAAATGCTGTCAAAAGCGGGCAACGAAATGCGCGCCAGACCGCTGGTCATCTCCGGGAACAGCCGTCCACCCAAGACGGTAGCAAGGCAGCCTATCAGCACGGCAATCAGCGGCCCAGGGATCCATGCCAGCGCTTTGATCCGCTTCACCGGTGCGGTGGTCCAGAGACATAAAATGGCCAGGCCGACACCCGCTACCGCTACCGCAGGCAGCGAGAAGGTCATCTCACCGGTCACCAGTGAAACCAGCTCCGCATCGCCCGCGGCACCCAGCGCCACCGGGATCTGCTGCATGATCAGCAGCAAACCGATCGCCGCCAGCATCCCTTTAATGACGCTGCCCGGCACCAGCGAAATAAACCGTCCGGCACGCAGCAGACCAAACAGGCATTGCAGTGCTCCGGCGATAATCAGCGCGGTGAGAAAGGCGGAAAAACTGCCCAGAGACGCCATTGAGGCGACGACGATGGTGACCAGGCCTGCCGCCGGGCCGCTGACGGCAAACCGGGACGGACTCAGTGATGTGACCACCAGGCCGCCAATCACACCGGTCAGCAGACCGGCAAACGGCGGTAATCCGCTGGCCTGTGCGATGCCAAGACAGAGCGGTAAGGCGACCAGAAACACCACCAGACCCGCAGGAATGTCGCGACGCAGGGTATCGAGGTTCATAATGAAGGTTCCTCTGCAGATTGATGAATCAGCTCTTTAAGATGGCCGGAGCGCAGGTCATACACACAACCAAACACCTCCAGTTCCTGGCCCGATTGCCAGATTTGCCGGACCGGTTCAGATTTCACCAGTCTGGCGAATTGCGCCTTAACGTTGGCCTCAACCAGCCGATCGAGCTGTTCACCCGGCTCCGCGTCTGAAGGGGGGCTTTCCGCCAGGCCATGCTGAATGTCATGACGCAACGTCTGAATGCGTCTCGCCAGCGCGCTCTCCTGCCCGTCCAGCACGCTGCCCGGCAGATTCTGCGCGGCTTCCACCCCACCGCAGCCATAGTGGCCGCTTAATACAATGCGTTTTACACCGAGAAAGAAGAGCGCGTATTGCAGCACGCTCAGTAAATTGTCATCGTCCTCAATCACCATGTTGGCGATATTACGATGCACAAAGAGTTCGCCAGGATGGGAGCCGGTTAAGACTTCTGCCGGAACGCGACTATCAGAACAACCTATCCAGAGTGAGTGCGGCTTTTGCTGATGAAGGAATTTTTTAAAGTAGTCTGGATTACGCTGGCGGCGCTGTAATGCCCAACTGCGATTTTTCGCTAATAAGGGTTTAAGTGTCGTCACAATCATCTTCTCTCTACTATCGGGATGTCGCATCCTGGCTAACCACAAAGTGTATCGGCTCACAAATAAAGCGTGAGCCGCCAGGTAAATAAGAACTGAGTCACAGAAAAAGGTTATAGCCGCTAACCATTACCAATGCACGAGCAATATTTCACAGCACTTTAACATCATGCTATTTGTCAATCTGGCGTCAGTAAGAGTCAGGGGTAAGTAAATTTAATTAAGCAGCAGAGAAGTGAAATAATTAGCGGAAACCATTTTAAGATCAGTAATATCAATAGATTAAAATATAAAAGATAATAAACTAAAGTTATTGCTGACAAAAAAATACAATCATTAACCAAGGGGATATTCACTGCCATACCAACCGGCCTGCTTTTTACCAGGAATACTCTTAATTAAAAAATTAACCATTAGCACGATCAACCGGCTTAATTGCTGATAGCCAGTCAGATATGCCTGATTTTAGATAAGAATGAAGCAAGAGATAATTAATTTAATTTGCAGCAAAATAGTGACGGGAGAAAGTAAATCAGGACCATGTTTTAACAGAGCCTGACACGGTCAGGCTCTTTTTCTTGACGAATTATTTACCGTTCCAGCTTTGCAAGCGCGATTCCCGCACAGACAGCTGCTGTTCCGGTGTCAGTTTATTGTAGTTTTCCGCCATTCCGCTCTCCCAGTCGCCGTAGAGCGGATTCGGCAGCACGATGAACTGCGTTCCAAACTGCTGATGGTTAAGATTCACAAAATCACGACGCGTCTGATTACCCTGATGCCAGGTCGCGCCACCAAAATCGTTGAGGTTATCGCCAACGTAGAGCACCACGTTATAGCCGGCATTTTTAATGGCATCGAAACGTGCCTGCTTATTGGAGCTGTCAGTATTCAGACGTACCGTTTTATCGCTGACGTTGGGGAAACCGAGCCGCTGCATGTTAGCGACCGTGGCCGCGTAATCTTTCTGATCGCGGTTCGACACATAGAACAGCGTGCCGCCATTCTGTGTGACATGACGCGCAAACTCTATCGCGCCCGGCACCGCTTTCGCCTGCCGCGCCTGTGTCCAGGCTGACCAGGTTTTGCTGCTGAACGGCTGGCCGTTCTTCGCCTGCCACGCGCTGTAGGCACTGTTATCCAGCATCGTCTCATCCAGATCGACAATCACCGCTTTGGGTTTGCCAGTCAGCGAGGGGGCCTGATCAAACGCCATACGCGCGGTATTAAATGCCTGCCAGGTCAGCGCCTGATATTCACCAGACTGCTGGAACCAGTTTACCGCCAGCACCGATTGCTGGCCGAGTTGCTGTTGCGCGGTCTGATGTGTCGACGAGGCGCAGCCGGTAAGCAGCAGCGCGACCAGTCCGGATGCAGCCAGTTTTGCGGAGGTTTTCATCATTTCATCCTTAAGGTGAGAAAGGTCTGAGGAGAAGCTTCAAAAATGTAGCAGTTAACGTAAGCTGTGGGCAGCCCAACGCACGCTGTTATAACAGGAGATTCCTATGGCCGTGATCCCGCGCTCGCCATTGCTCGATTCGCTGGAGTGGCTCGAATATGCGTTTCAGCCAGCCGGTGAGCCACCACCCGCTGATGCAGCCTATGGACATCAGCGCCACAGCGCGACCGTGGTCACCGATATCGAGAACATCCCACCCAAAAGCTGCGAGTCTGACGGCGTGATCGGCAGCGGGACGCGCCCGGTGGCGGTCTACACCGCCGACTGCCTGCCAGTGCTGTTCGCCGATCGCCAGCAGCGGATCGTGGCCGCGGTTCATGCCGGACTCAAAGGTACGCTGGCGGGTGTGCTGACCCGCGCGGTTGAAAAACTGTGCGAGCAGGGCTGCGAGCCGCAGAACCTGATGGTGGCGATCGGTCCGGCGATGGGCCCCTGCTGTTATGAACTGGCCGAACCGCAGCTGGCGGAGATTGCGCAGAACCCGGCATTGGCCAGCGGGCTGCGCTGGCACCAGAACCAGCCGGTTAATCCTCTGGCGCAACGTCCACAGGCCGCTGCCCGCCAGCAGGGTGTCTGGTTCGATCTGCCTGCGCTGGCAACGCATTTACTGGTGCAGGCGGGTGTGCCGGCTGCGCAGATCGATAACGTCAATGTCTGCACCTACTGCATGGCCGAAAGCGGTTCAAGCTACCGCTTCAATACCCACCACGGCAGCGGCTATCACTCCCGCTATTCGTGGATCCGTCGACGTTAATGGGTTTTCTGGCACCGCGCTGACAGCATGTAGCGGAACCTGAACAGCGACGGGCGCTGACGCCTGTCGCGAAGCTACGCGGGCCACGGATGACGGTCTTAACCTCTTTGCGCAAGGCACGGGCGACCTCCGCCCACTCTTTGTTACTCACCTCACTCCCCTGCCGTTGTTTATGATTTCACTCACACCCTGACATTCTTTCACTTTTTTTTAACGCAGAAGTGGCTAGAGTGAACTCATCCGACCACTTTACCGTGAGTGACTATCATGTCCGTCAATCCTGACTATCCTGCGCTGTTTACGCCGCTGGACCTTGGCTTTACCCGACTGAAAAACCGCTTTCTGATGGGGTCAATGCACACCGGACTGGAAGAGCATCCGGATGGCGCAGCCCGGCTGGCGGCTTTTTACGGCGAGCGGGCGCGTGAAGGCGTCGCGCTGATCGTCACCGGCGGCATCGCCCCCAATGCCCAGGGTGTCACCACCGCGCATGGCGCGATGCTCACCGACGAGACGCAATGTGACTGGCACCGGCAGATTACGGAGGCGGTACATCAGCATCAGGGCAAAATCGCCCTGCAGATCCTGCATACCGGTCGTTACAGCTATCAGCCCGATCTGGTTGCGCCCTCGGCACGCCAGGCGCCAATTAACCCGTTTACGCCACAGGCGATGAGCGAGGCGGCGATTGAACAGACCATTGATGACTTTGCCCGCTGCGCCCGACTGGCACAGCAGGCGGGCTACGATGGCGTGGAGATCATGGGTTCCGAAGGCTACCTGATTAATCAGTTTCTGGTGAAGCACACCAATCAGCGCACCGATCGCTGGGGTGGCGACTTCCGGCAGCGGATGCAATTCGCACTGGCGATTACCCGCGCCGTTCGCGCCGCGACCGGTGACGCCTTTATCATCATCTTCCGGTTGTCGATGCTCGACCTGATCGAAGAGGGCAGTACGCTGGAGGAGACGCTGTTGCTGGCGGGCGAGCTGGAGCAGTGCGGCGTCACGCTGTTTAATACCGGTATTGGCTGGCATGAGGCGCGCATCCCGACCATCGCCACCTGCGTGCCGCGCGCGGCCTTTGCGTGGGTGACGCAGCGCCTGCGTGAACAGGTGAAGGTGCCGGTCATCGCAACCAATCGCATCAACCATCCCGCCGTCGCCGAGCAGCTGTTGCAGTCCGGCTGCGCCGATATGGTGTCGATGGCGCGCCCTTTTCTCGCCGATCCCGCCTTTGTCACTAAAGCACAGCGTGGTGAACCGGACAGCATCAACACCTGCATTGCCTGTAATCAGGCCTGCCTCGATCAGGTGTTCGCCGGTAAAATCACCTCCTGCCTGGTCAATCCGCGCGCCTGCCATGAGTCGCTTATGCCGGTCATCGCCAGCACCGCCCCGCGCAGGCTGGCCGTAGTGGGCGCCGGTCCGGCCGGCATGGCGTTTGCGCTGCAGGCGGCGCAGCGCGGCCATCAGGTAACCCTCTATGAGGCCGCGCCGGAGATAGGCGGCCAGTTCAATCTTGCACGGCTGATCCCTGGCAAATCAGAGTTCAGCGAAACGCTGCGCTATTTCCGGCATGAGCTGGCGGCCGCAGGCGTGACGGTTCAGACAGGCAGTCGGGTGACGGCGGATCAGTTGAGTGACGCCGATGAAGTGGTGCTGGCGACCGGCATTCAGCCGCGTACGCCCGATATTCCGGGCATCGACCACCCCAGCGTGCTGAGCTATCTGGAGGTGCTGCGCGATAAGCGCCCGGTAGGTAAACGGGTAGCGATTATCGGCGCAGGCGGTATTGGCTTTGATGTGGCGGAGTATCTGTCACAGCCATCCCATGACGAAGATCTGGCGGCGTTTTATGCCGAATGGGGCATCGACCACAGCCTGACGCAGCGTGGCGGCGTGATGAAACCCGAGCCGCCTGCTGCGTTACGGCAAATCTGGCTGCTGCAACGCCGATCGGGAAAACCGGGTGCCGGGCTGGCAAAGACCACCGGCTGGATCCATCGCGCCAGTCTGCAGGCGCAGGGCGTTGAGATGTGGGGCGGCGTTGAGTATCTGGCGATTGATGACAGCGGCCTGCATCTGCGGCGCAACGGCGAAACGCTGTTGCTGGAGGTCGATAATGTGATTATCTGTGCCGGACAGGAGCCGCAGCGCGAACTGGAAGCCGCGCTGCGTGCAAAAGGACAGAGGGTGACAGTCATCGGCGGTGCAGATGTGGCGCAGGAGCTGGATGCGCGCCGTGCGATTGCGCAGGCGACGCAGCTGGCATTAACCGTCTGACTAGCGCATTTTCACCGCGCGCAGCACCACGAACTTCTGGTTAGAGGCGATCAGCGTACAGTTACCAAACAGCTTCTTCAGCTTGTGGTGATAATCGAGGTGGCGGTTGCCGACAATACGCAACTCGCCGCCATACTGAAGGCAGCGTTTGGCATCGCGGAACATCTGCCATGCCAGGTGATCGGTCACCGCGTGCTGCTGGTGGAACGGCGGGTTGCACAGCACCGCGTGCAGCCGATCTGACGGATAGCCACTCAGCACGTTGTTCACCAGGAACTGACAGCGTGACAGATCCTCTGGACGGTTCACTTCCACGTTAAGCTTGCTGGAAGCGACCGCCATGTAAGACTCATCAAGGAAATGCACCTCGGCCTGCGGGTTCTGCTCCAGCGCCACCAGTCCCACCACGCCGTTACCACAGCCGAGATCGACAATCTCGCCCTCAATGTTTTCCGGCAGATGCTGCACAAAGAGCCGTGCGCCGATATCCAGCGAAGCGCGCGAGAAGACGTTGGCGTAGTTGTGAATCTGATAAGGGGTACCATCCAGCGGCCAGACCAGCGTCGGCGTGGCCTCACGCAGTTCAGGCTTGCTGAACTGGCTGTAGATCAGACGCGCTTTTTTCCACGCCAGTGAGGTTCTGGTTTCACCAATGATCTGTTCGAACAGCTGCAGGGTAGAGTTATGGATCTCTTTGGCGCGCGCCGCCGCCAGAATCACCGTATCAGGCGTGACGACTTCGCGAATGGCGCGCAGCTGGTGCTCCAGCAGCGCCAGGGTTTTAGGCACCTTAATCAGCACAGCCGCAGGTGAAGCAGGCAGTTCCGCCAGGCTATCAACAAAGTGAACGTCGCTGTCATCCAGCCCATTAAAGGTCAGGTTCTGACGGGCGGCCTGCTGGCTCAGCCAGGAGTCGCTGACGTGCCAGACGGTACGCGAATTCAGGGCGCAGGTTAAGGCCCCGAAACTGTCGTTGAAGACCAGCACCGGCCCCTCTGGCAGCGCCTGCTGTAACAGATATTCATCAGCCGCATCCCAGGCTTGTAATGGACTTTCGTCACGCATCTGCGGGAAGCGATGCAGGATCAGTGTGCGATCGTTCAGTTCAAGTTGGCTCATGAATTCTCCGGCGTGGTACACTTTGGTTGATTTTCGCCCCAAAATCGGGGGCGCAGTATACTGTCTTTCGCCTGGAATCCCTAATGTCCTCACTGATCTACCTTCAGGGTTATCCTGCCCCCCTTCTTGAGCAGGTTCAGTCGCTGATCGCCCATCAGCGCTTAGGTGCGTTCCTGCAGGAACGTTATCCCGACACCCACGCCGTGATGAGTGATAAAGCGCTGTATGACTACACGCAGGCGCTGAAAAATCGCTATATGCGCAATGCGCCGCCGATCAGCAAAGTGATGTGGGATAACAAGATTAAGGTGATGAAGCATGCACTCGGGCTGCACACTGCCATCTCGCGGATTCAGGGCGGTAAGCTTAAGGCGAAAGCGGAAATCCGTATCTCGACCTTTTTCCGCCTCGCGCCAGAGCCGTTTCTGCGGATGATCGTGGTGCATGAGCTGGCACACCTTAAAGAGAAAGATCACGATAAGGCGTTCTACCAGCTCTGCTGCCATATGGAGCCGGATTATCACCAGCTCGAATTTGATGCGCGACTGTGGATGACGGACCAGGCGATGCGCGGCAACGCGGCTTAAAGAAACTCCTGCGCTTTCTGAATCAGACTGGTTTTGGTCAGCGCCCCCAGAAAGCGCCGTTCCTGCGGATTGTTGAGCACCGGCAACCGCTCCAGCGTCACCGCCGCAAAGGCTTCCCATCCCTCACGCATACTCTGATTCTGATACACCACCGGGAAATCCTGATCCATCACGCACTGCACCGGTGAGTCGAGGGTGATCTCCTGGGCCAGCACCCGGCGCGAAATTTCATGAATCGAGACCACACCGAGGAAAGCGCCCGCGGCGTTGATCACATAAACATAGCGTTCACGCTTCAGGGAGCTGACCGCCAGCGCCTGCCCCACCGACTCCTCCGGCTGCAACGCCGCACCTGCAATAATCAGCTCAGCAATGCGCATGTTATCGAAATCATATTTCGCTTCTGAACGGCTGAAGTGATGACTTACGACCGGATAAGTACTGGCGGATTGCAGGCGATAGACCACCATCGACGCCAGCACGGTAGCGATCATCAGCGGAAACAGCAGGCTGCTGTTGAGCGTCATCTCCAGCACCATCAGCATCGCCATCAACGGCGCCTGACTGACCGCCGCCAGCACCGCCGCCATACCAATCGCGGCATAGAGCAGCACATTGCCGAGCGGCAGATGCAACGCCGCCCCCACCGTCGCGATGATCACCCCCAGCAGCGCGCCAATCAGCAGCGAAGGGGTAAAGAGTCCGCCGACGGCGTTCGAGCCTACCGACAGGCTGGTAGCAAGGGTTTTCAGCACCAGCAGCAGCAGCAGACCCGGCAGCAGGTAGTGCCCTGCCATCACTTTGACGATCACCTCGTAGCCGTTGCCGAGGATATCAGTGGAGATCAGCGCCAGTAAGCCGACCGCAAAACCGCCCGCCCCGAGGCGCAGCGGCAGGGAGGCGACCCGGCTGAACAGCACTTTGCTGCGGGCGATGCATTTAATCACGATCCAGCCCGCCAGACCGGCGCACAGACCAATCACCACCGTCATCAGCAGGCTGCTGAGATCCATGGCGAAGTTCGCGTCTGCCAGCGGATAGAGCGCGCTGCGAAAACCCAGCGTCCACATGGTCATCACCGCCGTGGCGGCAGCGATGATCAGGGGGATCAGCCGCTGCAACGCAGAAATGCCGAAGGCGATTTCCGCCACAAAAATCGCCGACGCCAGTGGCGCATGGTAAACCGACGCGAGGCCCGCCGCCGCGGCCATCGCCACCACGTCACTGTTTTTCAGGTTAAGTGAGGCCGGTAACAGGCGACCAATCGCACTGCCGCACAGTGCCGAGAGCTGCACCATCGGCCCCTCTTTACCTATCGAGGCGCCGCTGCCGATACTGGCAATCGACGATAAGGCGCGGAACAGTGAGGTCCGGGTCGGCACCGCATCGAGCCGGGCGTTGATCACTTCAAGGTAATCCGTTTTCACCGTCTGCTGCTGCTCGATGGCAACGGCATAACGCAGAAAATAGCCCGCCAGTACGCCGCCCGCCCCCACCAGCAGCGGCCAGAAGATCCACGGCCAGAGATGCAGGGATTCGGTTATTTCGCCACTGCGGGCAAACAGCAGATGGTTGATCAGTTCAATCACGCCGCGGAAAGCCAGCGTCACCAGCGACGCCGCACACCCGACCGGAATGGCGATCAGAAGTGTGGTCCAGTTTAATGCGTGCTTACTTGCTTTCACCTGCGCTCCCTGGTTGGTACATAAACATCATCGCTTCCGCATATTATTGGAATGCGGATCGCAGGATCAATCCCTGCCCGCCCGGCACCATTGCACAGCGTGGGTGAGATGTTACTCTGCCGCTTTACAGCTGCTGGAGAGATGACGTGATTCGTTTTGCCATTGTGGGAACAAACTGGATTACACGCCAGTTTATTGATGCCGCTCATGAAACCGGAGCGATGAAGCTCTGTGCGGTCTATTCACGCAGTCAGCAGCAGGCTGAGGCCTTTATCGCCGATTATCCCTGCAAACAGACCTTTACCTCACTGGAAGCGCTGGCCGCCAGCCCGGAGATCGATGCGGTCTATCTGGCCAGCCCCAACGCCCTGCACTGCCAGCAGGCGCTGCTGTTTATGTCGCACGGCAAGCATGTGATTTGCGAAAAACCGCTGGCCTCTAACCTGGCAGAAGTGGAACAGATGATCGCCTGCGCCCGTGAGCATCAGGTGGTGCTGTTTGAGGCGTTTAAAACTGCCAGCCTGCCTAATTTCCTGCGGCTGCAGCAGGCACTGCCTGACGTGGGTAAACTGCGAAAAGCGCTGCTGAATTACTGCCAGTACTCCTCACGCTACCCGCGCTATCTCAACGGTGAGAACCCCAATACCTTTGATCCGCGCTGGTCGAATGGCTCAATTATGGATATCGGTTATTACTGCCTGGCCTCGGCAGTGACGCTGTGGGGCGAGCCAGATCGCGTGCAGGCCAGGGCGACTTTGCTTGCGAGCGGCGTGGACGCGCACGGCGTGGTGGTGCTGAGTTACGGTGATTTCGATGTGACGATTCTGCATTCGAAGGTGAGTGATTCCAGCCTGCCCAGCGAGATTCAGGGTGAAGCGGGCGCGCTGGTGATAGAGAAGTTATCGGAGTGCCAGCAGCTGACTTTTGTGCCGCGGGGCGCGGAAAAGCAGACGCTGAGTCAGCCGCAGCATATCAACACCATGCTGTATGAGGCCGCCGCTTTTGCCCGGCTGGTTGAGCAGCGCCAGGTGGACCACCCTTCGCTTGAGGTTTCGCGGATTACTGCATCGCTGCTGACTGAGATACGCCGCCAGACCGGCGTGATCTTCCCGGCCGACCAGGCTGCTGTGTAAATATTTCTAAATATGTCTGAGAGGTGTTGCTTCCTGTGCGGCTAAACCGTAACTTACCCTCCTGCAAAGGGGAGTAACTTGTAAGCTGATTGATCGTCATTACGATGCGAAAGCATCCGGTCATCAGGCAACCCGGAATCAATTTCTGTGTTGTAAGTGAGACCTTGCCGGAAGGCGAGGTTTGCTTACACAAAAATAAGCGGCTGACGTCTTCTGACTTCAGCCGTTTTTTTATTTTTCGGACAGGATACGAATATGCAAACTGTGGGTACGCCTTTACTGTGGGGCAGCTTTGCGGTTGTGGTGCTTATCATGCTGGCTATCGACCTGCTGTTGCAGGGACGCCGTGGCGCGCAGACCATGTCTTTCAAACAGGCGGCCGTCTGGTCGCTGATCTGGGTTTCAGTCTCACTGCTGTTCAGCGCCGCCTTCTGGTGGTATCTGGAGGGCAGCGCGGGACGTGAAGTCGCTAACACGCAGACGCTCGCCTTCCTGACCGGTTACGTGCTGGAAAAAGCGCTGGCGGTGGATAACGTCTTCGTCTGGCTGATGCTGTTCAGTTACTTCTCTATTCCGGCCAATCTGCAGCGCCGGGTGCTGATCTATGGGGTATTAGGCGCTATCGTGCTGCGTACCATCATGATCTTCGCCGGTAGCTGGCTGGTCACGCAGTTCAGCTGGATCCTCTATGTGTTCGGTGCCTTCCTGCTGTTCACCGGTGTGAAAATGGCGCTGGCGAAAGAGGATGACAGCGCGGTGGGCGAAAAACCTGTGGTGCGCTGGCTGCGTAAGCATCTGCGCATGACTGACGATCTCGACGGCGAGAAGTTCTTCACCCGCAAAAACGGCGTGCTGTTTGCGACGCCACTGCTGCTGGTGCTGATCATGGTAGAAATCAGCGACGTGATCTTTGCGGTCGACAGTATCCCGGCGATCTTCGCCGTGACCACTGACCCGTTTATCGTACTGACCTCAAACCTGTTCGCTATCCTGGGTTTGCGTGCCATGTACTTCCTGCTGGCAAACGTGGCGGAACGGTTCTCGATGCTGAAGTATGGCCTGGCGATTGTGCTGGTGTTCATCGGCTTTAAGATGCTGATTGTCGACATCTACCATATCCCGGTCGGTATCTCGCTGGGTGTGGTCGGTGCCATTCTGGCATCAACCCTGCTGATTAATGCCTGGGTTAACCGCAAAAGAGACCAGAAAAAGCTCGCACCATAATTACCTGCAGGGGCAGCCGATGCCCCTGTTTTATTTTGTGGCAGCCTGTCACGCCATTTCATCCCTCTGTCACACTTCCACTATCCAGCATAATAAAAATCTGACCTGCTCCACAGTGACAGAACTTTCTCTTTTCACGTCCGATCTTTTCCTTATACTCCGCCGGGCAAACCGTTTTAGCCGATGCAAAACATCGCGTCTGAAACTACATCCGCGACAAAATATAGAAAATATTATGCAGAAAACTCTCTCCGCACGTCTGGGCACGCTGCTCGCCGGAAGCCTGGTGAAGCAAATCATGATTGGGCTGATCGCCGGTGTGGCGCTCGCCTGGATTTCACACGATGCCGCTATCGCGGTCGGTCTGCTGGGTGAACTGTTTGTCAGTGCGCTGAAAGCAGTCGCGCCATTGCTGGTACTGATGCTGGTGATCGCCTCGATTGCCAACCACCAGCAGGGCCAGAAGAGCAATATCCGGCCGATTATTATGCTTTATCTGCTGAGCACCTTTTTCGCGGCGGTGGTCGCGGTGGTCTTCAGCCATCTGATCCCGCAGACGCTGACGCTGGCGGTGGGCACCACGGAAATCACACCACCATCCGGCATTACCGAAGTGCTACGCGGACTGCTGATGAGCATGGTGTCGAATCCAATCACGGCCCTGATGAACGCCAACTACATCGGCATTCTGGTGTGGGCAATTGGTCTCGGGCTGGCGTTCCGTCATAGCAGTGACACTACCCGCGCCTTTCTCAATGATGCCTCTCATGCGGTGACCTGGCTGGTACGCTGCGTGATTCGCTGCGCGCCGATTGGTATTTTCGGTCTGGTGGCCTCGATCCTCGCGTCCACCGGCTTTGGCGCGCTGTGGCAATATGCGCATCTGCTGGCGCTACTGATCGGCTGTATGCTGCTGATGGCGCTGGTGGTGAACCCGCTGCTGGTGTTCTATAAAATCCGTCGCAACCCCTATCCACTGGTCTTCACCTGCCTGCGCGAAAGCGGCGTGACCGCCTTCTTTACCCGCAGTTCTGCCGCCAACATTCCGGTGAATATGGCGCTGGCGAAACGTCTGGATCTGGATGAGGATACCTATTCGGTGTCGATTCCGCTGGGCGCAACCATCAGTATGGCGGGGGCATCGATTACCATTACCGTGCTGACGCTGGCGGCGGTGCATACGCTGGGGATCAGCATTGATGTGCCGACGGCGATTCTGCTGAGTCTGGTGGCGTCACTCTGTGCCTGTGGTGCATCTGGCGTGGCGGGCGGTTCGCTGCTGCTGATCCCGGTGGCCTGTAACATGTTCGGCATTCCGAATGATCTGGCAATGCAGGTGGTGGCGGTCGGCTTTATTATCGGCGTCCTGCAGGATTCGGCGGAAACCGCACTGAACTCTTCAACCGATATTCTGTTTACCGCCGCCGTCTGTCAGGCTGAAGCGGAGCGCGAAACCAGCCGGGCCTGATTCAGTTAACATAAAAAAGGCGACCCGTATGAATAATTACGGATTGCTTAAGACTGCTGCTATGCCCACATCAGGGTTAATCCAGCCGCGACGGATAAACTCAACGCGCAGGGAACACGGGCAGAAGAGGAAAGCGTCCCGCGCCAGGGATGGCGCGGGCCGAGCGTGTCATGGATGACGGCCTTTGCGACTTTCCGATCTGACCGTGTTCCCTTCGCAGGCTCGGTCTCACCGCCACAGAGCTGGACTTTATCAACGATCTCAAGCGACCCGCACTTTAGCGGGTCGTTTTTGTTTAAAGCGTCACACCACTTTTGAAAATCGCCAGCTCGCGGAAATCGTTCTTCTCGTTGTTGGTCGGCTGACCGCTGGCAATCGCCACAATGCTGTCGACAAAGTCTTCCAGCATCGCATCCATACTCATTCCCTCGATCAACCGTCCGGCATTAAAGTCGATCCAGTGCGGTTTCTTCTCCGCCAGCGGCGTATTGGTGGCCAGCTTCACCGTCGGCACAAAACCGCCATAAGGTGTGCCGCGTCCGGTACTGAACAGCACCATGTGGCAACCAGCTCCCGCTAGCGCACTGGTGGCGACCGCATCATTGCCCGGCGCACTCAGCAGATTCAGCCCCGGCGTTTTTAACCGTTCGCCATACTTCAGCACATCGACCACCTGGCTCTGCCCCGCTTTCTGGGTACAGCCCAGCGACTTCTCCTCCAGCGTGGTGATACCGCCCGCTTTGTTGCCTGGTGACGGGTTTTCGTAGATCGGCTGCTGGTGATCGATAAAATACTGTTTGAAATCGTTGATCATCGCCACCGTTTTGCTGAAGGTCTCCTCGTCGCGACAGCGACTCATCAGAATCCGTTCTGCGCCAAACATTTCCGGTACTTCGGTCAGTACGGTCGTGCCGCCATTGGCGATCATCTGGTCCGAGAAACGTCCCAGCAACGGATTGGCGGTGATGCCAGACAAACCATCTGAACCGCCGCACTCCAGACCAAACTTCAGCTCGCTGAGTTTGCCCGGCTCGCGCTGGTCGTGACGCATTTTTTCATACAATGCGTGCAGCCGCTCCAGCCCGGCTTCCACCTCATCGTCATGCTGCTGGCACACCATAAACTCGACCCGGTCGCTTTCAAACGCGCCGAGGGTGTCACGGAAGGCATCAACCTGATTGTTTTCGCAGCCGAGACCAATCACCAGCACCGCGCCAGCATTAGGATGGCGCACCATGTTCTGCAGCATGGTGCGGGTGTTTTCGTGATCCTGCCCCAGCTGCGAACAACCGAAGGTATGGCTGAACAGGAACGCGCCATCGATATCTTCTGCCTCCTGCGTCTCTTTCAAGAAACGCTGCAGGATCTGACGCGCAATGCCGTTGACGCAGCCGACGGTTGGCAGGATCCACAGCTCATTGCGGATGCCGACCTCGCCGTTAGCACGACGGTAGATCTGCACCTCACGGTCACCCGGCTGCTGCGGCAGCGTCATAAACTCGGGCTGATACGCATACTGATCCAGATCGCTGAGATTGGTGCGGGCGTTCTGCGAATGGATTAACTCACCGGCGGCCACAGGCTGCGTGGCATGGGCAATCGGCAGCCCATATTTGATCACCAGCTCATCCTGCGCGATAGGCTGCAGGGCAAATTTATGCCCGCGTCCGACCGCCTGTTGCACCGCCACACTCAGTGGCGGCAGCTCTATCATGGCGCCCGCGTCTAAATCACGTAACGCCACGGCGACATTGTCGCGGGGATCAATTTTAATTGCGTCTTGCATAGCGTTATCTCAGTTGGCTCAGCGCCTCACGCATTCCGTGGGCGATGATATTTTGCAGGTGTTGGGTGACAGCCGCAGCCAGTCCGGGCTGACGGGTTAAATCTTCACCCCAGTGTTGCGCGTCGCTGAGTACGCCGTTCACCAGCTGTTGCGGTGACAGCTGATCCGCATCAAGTGCTTTCCAGGCGTCGGCGTAGCGCTGTAACCACTGCGGCTCGTCCTGCAATGGCCAGCTTTTGCCGGCTGACTCGCCGCGATAAAAAGCGATCAGCGCGGCCAGCGCAAAAGTGATGTGTGTCGGCCACTCGCCGGTTTGCTGATGCGCGGCAAGGAGTGGGGTCAGCAGACGGGTGCGGAATTTGGTCATGCCATTAAGGGCAATCGACAGCAGCGCGTGGCGAATAAACGGATTGCGGAAACGACGCTGTACCGCATCGGCAAACGCGTGCAGTTCATCGGCAGGCAGGTCCAGCGTCGGGATCACTTCGTGACGCAGCAGGTTATCCACAAATCCGGCGATAGCCGGATCGGCCATCGCCTCTCCTACGCTCTCAATACCGGCCAGAAACGCGACCGGCACCATTGCAGTGTGCGCGCCATTGAGAATGGCCACTTTCTGCGCTTTATAGGGCGCAATGTCATCCACATGCCGAACCTGCGGCGACAGCGCCGCCAGCTTCAGTTCATTAAACAGCGCCGACGGCCCCTGAATCACAAACTGATAGTAGACTTCGCCCGCCACCAGATAGCGATCTTCATAACCCAGCTCGCGTTGCAGCGGCTCGCTTTCCGCCGGGAAGCCGGTGACGATGCGGTCGACCAGGGTGTTATAGAACGCGCAGTGCTGATGAACCCAGGTTTTAAATTCGGAGGGCAGATGCCACTGATCGGCGTAGCGCAGCACCAGATCGCGCAGCGTGTCGCCGTTATGGTCAATCAGCTCGCACGGCACCACCAGCCAGCCCCGGTCGCTGGCGCCGTTGAAGTGGGAATAGCGCGCCCACAGCAGCTGCGTCAGTTTGCCGGGGAAACTGCTGGCGGGCTGATCGGTGAGCTGATCCGTGCCGACAAAGGCGATGCCCGCTTCGGTGGTATTGGAGAAGACCATGCGCAGATCAGGATTACGGGCCAGCGCCATAAATTCGCCGAACTGCTGCCAGGGCTGGATTTCACGGTTGAGGCTGCGGATCAGCCGGGTTTCGCTGACCTGCTCGCCCTGATCGTTCAGCCCGCGGATCAGCGTGGTATAGAGACCATCCTGCTGATTCAGGCTGTCGCTGACTTCACGGTTGCGCGGCCGCACCACCACGATCCCGGCATCGGTGCCCTGATGTTCATTCAGCCAGTCGATCTGCCAGTCAATAAAGGCGCGCAGGAAGTTGCCTTCGCCGAACTGGATCACCCGGTCGCGATAGACGGCGCCCGGAAAGTCGTGACGGTTTAGCCTTTTCATTATCAGGCTCCCAGCTCGATGCCGAAGTAATCGCGGGCATTGTTGAAGCAGATGTTCTGTACCATCTGACCTAACAGTGCTTCATCGGCTGGCGCTTCACCCTGCTCCACCCAGCGGCCTATCATCTGGCACAGCAAGCGGCGGAAATATTCGTGGCGGGTGTAGGAGAGGAAGCTGCGGCTATCGGTCAGCATGCCGACGAAACGGCTCAGCAGACCAATCTGCGCCAGCTGTGTCATCTGACGCTGCATACCATCCAGCTGATCGTTGAACCACCAGGCTGAACCAAACTGCATTTTGCCCGCCTGACCTTCGCCCTGAAAGTTGCCCGCCATAGTGGCCAGCACTTCGTTGTCGCGCGGGTTCAGGCAGTAGAGAATGGTTTTAGGCAGCGCATTATTAAGATTCTGCGCGCCCAGCAGGCGTGCCAGCGGTTCGGCCAGCGGCTGGTCGTTGATCGAATCGAAGCCGACATCAGGCCCCAGCAGCTGGTACTGGCGCGGATTGGTGTTGCGTAGTGCGCCAATGTGATACTGCTGCACCCAGCCACGGCGGGCATATTCGCTGCCCAGCCAGACCAGCACCGCCGTTTTAAACTGTGCCGTTTCCTGCGGGTTGGGCGCGGCACCGCTGCGGCGACGCGCCAGAATCGCATCCAGCGTGGCGTCATCCGCCTCGGCGTAGCAGACCACATCCAGTGCGTGATCGGAGACTTTACAGCCGTGCGCCGCGAAGTGATCCAGCCGCTGATGCAGTGCGCTACGCAGATCGTCAAAACGCTGCACGCTGATGTCCGTCAGCTGCTCCAGCGTCTCGATCCACGGCAGGAAGGTTTCCGCTTCGATATTAAACGCTTTGTCCGGACGCCAGCTCGGCAGCACTTTAACGCTGAAGCTGGCATCGTCTGCCAGCGCGCGGTGATGGCGCAGGTCATCCAGCGGATCGTCAGTGGTGCCCACCATCTTCACCTTCATCTGCTGCATGATGCCGCGCGTGGTAAAGCTATCCTGCGCCAGCAGTTCATTGCAGCGATGCCAGATGCTGTCAGCCGTTTTCTCAGAAAGCAGCGTATCGGTAATACCGAAAGGCCGGCGTAACTCCAGGTGGGTCCAGTGATAGAGCGGGTTGCCGATAGTTTGCGGCACGGTGCGCGCCCAGGCGTCAAATTTTTCACGATCGCTGGCGTTACCGGTACAGAACGCCTCAGCCACACCGTTGGCGCGCATGGCCCGCCACTTATAGTGATCGCCCTTCAGCCAGATGTCATAAAGGTTGGCGAAGCGATAATTTTCGGCAATCTGCTGCGGCGGCAAGTGGCAGTGATAGTCGAAAATCGGCTGATCCTTTGCATAGTCGTGATAGAGACGACGGGCGAATTCGGTATCCAGCAAAAAATCTTCGGTCATGAAACGTGACATACATGCTTCCTCATCGACTGAACCACTGATGGCCCAAAGTTATCATACCAATTTTAGTCCGTTACGGATTTATTTGCGATCCTGCTCGCATAAACGGCGGTGGCTGGCTGCCGTTATGGACGTTTTTGTCGCCCGTATCGCGCTAAATGGCTGTCATTACGCAGGTTTCCAGTATCCCACAGTGCAGAAAGGTTTTTTGTGATGGCTCTCAACTTTTAAAGTTGTATAACAAGTTAGGCTCTCGCCCCATCGTGAGGTCGTTAGCGACTCACAAATGGCAAGGTCATAACAGGGTTGCTCATACAGAACCTGCGGGCGTGAGCAGAGCTGCATCACGTGCTGTCCCGCTCCAGATAACAACAGCGGCAAGACCGCATACAGAACTGGAAGAGGTAGAGGATGCGTAAGATCAAAGGGTTACGCTGGTACATGATTGGACTGGTGACGCTCGGTACGGTGTTGGGGTATCTGACCCGTAACACCATTGCCGTGGCGGCCCCGACATTAATGTCAGAGCTGCATATCACCACGCAGCAGTACTCCTACATAATTGCGGCCTATTCAGCCTGCTACACGCTGATGCAACCGGTGGCAGGTTATGTACTGGATCTGCTCGGCACCAAAGTCGGCTACGCGGTGTTTGCTATTATGTGGGCGATTTTCTGTGCCGCTACGGCGATGGCGGGCAGCTGGGGCGGACTGGCGCTGGCACGTGGCGCAGTCGGTGCGGCTGAAGCGGCGATGATCCCGGCCGGACTGAAAGCGAGCAGCGAATGGTTCCCGGCTAAAGAGCGTTCGGTCGCCGTGGGCTACTTTAACGTGGGTTCGTCTATCGGTGCGATGCTGGCTCCGCCGCTGGTGGTCTGGGCGATCGTGGCGCACAGCTGGCAGATGGCATTTATCATGACCGGTGTGCTGAGCATGGCCTGGGCACTCAGCTGGCTGGTGTTTTACAAGCACCCGAAACAGCAGAAGAAGCTGAGCGATGAAGAGCGCGACTACATTATCTCCGGCCAGGAAGCGCAGCATCAGACCGGCAACACCCGCAAAATGTCAGCACTGGAGATTATCCGTAACCGCCAGTTCTGGGGTATTGCCCTGCCGCGCTTTCTGGCAGAACCGGCATGGGGAACGTTCAACGCCTGGATTCCGCTGTTTATGTTTAAGGTTTACGGCTTCAATCTGAAAGAGATTGCGATGTTCGCCTGGATGCCGATGCTGTTCGCGGACTTCGGCTGCATCCTCGGTGGCTATCTGCCGCCGCTGTTTCAGCGCTGGTTCGGCGTTAACCTGATCGTCTCCCGCAAGATGGTCGTGACGATGGGTGCGGTGTTAATGATTGCGCCGGGCACCATCGGCCTGTTCACCAGCCCCTACGTCGCCATTGGTCTGCTGTGCATCGGCGGGTTTGCGCATCAGGCCCTCTCTGGCGCGCTAATCACCCTCTCCTCAGACGTTTTCGGCCGCAATGAAGTTGCCACGGCTAACGGCCTGACCGGCATGGCAGCCTGGACCGCCAGCACCATGTTTGCGCTGGTGGTCGGTGCACTGGCTGATACGCTGGGCTTCAGCCCGCTGTTTGCCGCGCTGGCGGTGTTTGATCTGCTGGGTGCCGTCGTTATCTGGACGGTTCTGAAAAATAAACCCATTTCAGAGCTGAATGCTGAAGCCGTTATTCCGCAGGCCAGCGCTGTTCGCAGTTAATCTGCCGGGCTGGCGCAAGCCAGCCCATTTCCTCGCACCTCCTGAAGTGGTATAACAACTTATCTGTCTGCTACCAGGATTGTGCTATGGACTTCACTGAATCCCGTCGACTTTATCAACAGCTGGCCAGCGAGCTGAAAAGCCGCATTGAAACCGGGATCTATCCGGTGGGTGACAAACTGCCTGCTGAGCGCCTGATTGCCGAAGAGATGGAAGTGAGCCGCACCGTCGTACGTGAAGCGATCATCATGCTGGAAGTTGAAGGCTATGTTGAGGTCCGCAAAGGCTCGGGCATCCACGTCATTGCCAGCCAGCAGCAGAACCGCATCGCTTCCACCAGCAGTCAGCTGGAGTTCGCCACGTTTGGCCCCTTCGAACTGCTCCAGGCTCGTCAGCTGATTGAGAGTAATGTGGCCGAGTTCGCTGCGACGCAGGTAACGCGTCAGGACATTATCGACCTGATGGCGATTCAGGAAAAAGCCCGCCAGGAGGATCACTTCCGCGACTCCGAGTGGGATATGCAGTTTCATGTACGTATCGCGCAATCCACCCAGAACAGTGCCTTAGCCGCCATCGTTGAAAAAATGTGGCTGCATCGCCTGCACAATCCCTACTGGCTCAAACTTCACGAACACATCGACCAGCGCAGCATTCTCAGCTGGTGCGACGACCACGATCAGATTCTTAAAGCTCTGATGCGCAAAGATCCCGCCGCCAGCAAACTGGCGATGTGGCAACATCTGGAAAATACTAAACAGATGCTGTTTAACGCGACGGCGGATGATTTTGAATTTAACGTGGATCGATACATGTTTGGTGAGAATCCGGTCATCCTGCCTGATGGGTCCAATAACGCCCGCTAAAAGTGCCTGAAAATGCCCTGAGATGGTCAGTTAATCTGCAATAGTGTCAGGTCATGTAAAGCTCCTTTTTACACGCCGTTTCACAAGGTAAAACTCCTGTTCGCCAGAGAGTTTTCCTGTCTCAGACAGGCGATTTTTGTTACAGTTATCGCCCTTTTATTACCCTTTGCGACTGGGGGTTATAAAGTCGCTGATTTAACAATCAATTCTGGAAGGATCCGGAAAATCCCGCCCAGGCTGCGCTCCTAAAATTTATAACGAAATGCCGGTCTGCGTTTAAGTCCCTGTGGGACATGTTTAACAATGATGTTCAGGAATGAATTGATGGATATTTTGCAATCGTTGCTGCATGCCCTCTGGCAGCAGGACTACGAAACCCTCTCCGATCCCACGCTGGTATGGGCCATTTACGGCGTGCTGTTTATGATTTTGTTTTTAGAAAATGGCCTTCTTCCCGCTGCATTTCTGCCGGGTGACAGTCTGCTGATTCTGGTCGGCGTACTGATTGCTAAAGGCACCATGAGCTTCCCTCTGACGATTCTGGTGTTAACGACCGGTGCCAGTCTTGGCTGCTGGGTAAGCTACTTACAGGGCCGCTGGCTGGGTAACACGCCCACGGTACAGAAATGGCTCTCCCATCTTCCCGCCCAGTATCATCTGCGCGCGCACAGCATGTTCCATCGTCACGGCTTATCTGCCCTGCTGATTGGTCGCTTTATCGCGTTTGTGCGTACTCTGCTGCCTACCATCGCCGGATTATCAGGCCTCAGTAATGCCCGCTTTCAGTTCTTCAACTGGGTAAGTGCGTTCCTGTGGGTGGTGATTCTGACCGTTATCGGCTTCGCGCTGGGTAAAACCCCGATTTTCCGTCGTTATGAAGATGAGATGATGTTCTTCCTGATGATGCTGCCGCTGGTGCTGCTGGTGTTTGGTCTGGTGGGATCGCTGGTGGTCATATGGCGTAAGCGTCAGGCGAATCAGAACGGGAAAGCCGAGTAATGAAACTGCTGCAGGCTATTCCTAAACGGTGGTTACCGTGGTTGATCGCTGGCGTCTTTGCGCTGGTCGCGCTTTGTGTGGTCCCCGGTCTGATGAAGCACGAGACGGTGGTGCAGATTCGGGTTTCCCATGCTGGCGCCACCCTGCCCGATGGTTTTTATCTCTACCAGCAATTAAGTGCGCAGGGTATTCGTATCAAAAGCATTACGCCTGCGGGTGATGCACTGATTATCCATTTTGATAGCGAAGAGCAGAGCCTGGCGGCCCAGAAGGTGTTACGCCGTCTGCTGCCACAGGGCTTTATTGTGGCGCAGCACGATCACTCTCAGCACCTCTCACTGGCGTAATCCCCCGACTCCCCTCTCCTTTTCAGACCGTCGCGCCATCGCTCGGCGGTCTGAAAGGCGCTCTATCTCCCGGTCTTCTTTGAACTTTTTACTATGGGTGTCTATGCTTAAGCGAGAGTCGATTCTTAGCACCCGCAGCCATATGATTACGCGGGTGATGACGGATCAGGTCGCAATGGAAGGGTCCAGGACCAATGAAATATCAAGTATTACTGGGAGTCGCGCTGTTTTCGCTGTCGGGATCGCTGCTGGCGGCAGAATCGCTGTGTGAGCAGAAAGAGCAGGATATTCAGCGTGAAATCGGGATGGCGCAGAAGCATAACAACCAGCGCCGGGTTAACGGTCTGGAGCGCGCGCTGACCGAAGTCCGGGCCGATTGCAGCGACAAAAAGCTCGAGGCCGCCCATCTGGAAAGAATTAACGCTCAGAAGCAGAAAGTTGCTGAGCGTGAGCACGCACTCAGGGAAGAGCGTGAAGAGGGCCATGACAAGGAGAAGATTGCTAAGCGACAACAAAAACTGGATGAAGCGCGCCGGGAGCTGAAAAAGTTACAGGCGGAGCCCTATTAATCGGAACTAACCAACTGATGTTAAAGGAGTATTTTATGTCTAAAGACACATCATCGGAACATTTGCGTGCTGAACTGAAAAACCTGGCCGATACCCTGGAAGAGGTGCTGAGCAGCAGCACTGAAAAATCCAAAGGCGAGCTGGATAAACTTCGCAATAAAGCGCGTGTGGCGCTGGATAGCTCACGTGAACGTCTGGGCGAATCAAGCGAGCGCATTGCTGCGACCACCCGCGAAGCGGCGCAAAAAGCCGAAGGCTACGTGCGTGAAAATCCATGGCATGGTGTGGGTATCGGTGCAGCGATTGGCGTCGCACTGGGCATGCTCATTTCGCGTCGATAATTATGGCTGACTCACAGCATAACCACGGCCCGGCTAAAGGGGTCATTAACATCGGCCAGCGCATTGTTACCACGCTGGTTGGCATGGTCGAGACACGCGTTCGTCTGGCAGTGGTGGAACTGGAGCACGAGAAAGCTAACCTGATTCAGCTGCTGTTGATGGTTGGCCTGACAATGCTGTTCACTGCATTTGGTCTGATGAGCCTGATGGTTCTGATTATCTGGGCAGTGGATGCGCAGTACCGTCTGATGGCCATTGGCATCACGACCGGCACGCTGCTATTGCTGGCGGTTATTCTGGGGCTCTGGACGCTTCACAAATCACGTCAGTCCACGCTGTTGCGCCACACGCGCAAGGAGCTGGAAACAGACCGGGATTTACTTGAGGACCAGCGCTGATGAGCCGCCGCGAGCGTGAAGAACGCATCCATGAACTGCTTAAGCATGTGCAGCAGCAGCGGCTGGATTTAAGCGCTGCGCGGCGTGACTGGCTGGAAGGCACCGCCCATTACGATCGCGGCTGGTTCACCTTCCTCAGCTTGCGCCGCTACCTGGCCATTGGCAGCAGTGCGCTGGCTATCTACTCCGTTCGCAGTCCCAACATGCTGTTACGCTGGGTAAAACGGGGATTCGGCGCCTGGAGTACCTGGCGCATGATCAAGTCCGCTCTGCCACCGCGTTAATTTTGCTAAAAGCCGGTCCTGAAAAGGCCGGCTTTTCTTCATCAGAATTTCTGAAAAACACTGACAGTATATCTCGCTTACAACCTTTCCACTCCGCGACTATCATCTCCAGCTATCAACCCAATGAACGCAATACTGCTTTCAGCGGGCATAAACCTTGCGGGCAGCTTGCCCTGCATCCCTGATAGCGCTGGAGTAAATGATGAAAAAATTCGAAGACGTTGGTTTGTTACTGGCTCGCATCCTGATGCCAATCCTGTTCATTACGGCTGGCTGGGGCAAAATCACCGGTTATGCAGGTACTCAGCAATATATGGAAGCAATGGGCGTCCCGGGCTTTATGCTGCCGCTGGTTATCCTGCTGGAGTTTGGCGGCGGTCTGGCTATCCTGTTTGGTTTCCTGACACGTTTCACTGCCCTGTTTACTGCAGGCTTCACCATCCTGACCGCGTTTCTGTTCCACAGTAACTTTGCCGAAGGCGTGAACCAGCTGATGTTCATGAAGAACCTCTCTATCGCCGGTGGTTTCCTGGTGTTAGGTCTGGTGGGTCCAGGTGCGTACAGCATTGATCGCCTGATCAGCAAAAGAAAAACACAGCCAGCGATTGCGCGCTAATCTCACATAAAGCGTAATGCCACATATACTTAGCAGGGCGGGGACATTTCCCCGCCCTGTTTGCATTGGAGCCATTATGGGACAGTTAATTGACGGTGTCTGGCATGACACCTGGTACGACACCAAATCTACCGGCGGACGCTTCAAGCGTTCAGAGTCGGCTTTCCGCAACTGGGTTACCGCGGATGGCAGTGCTGGCCCGGTGGGTAAAGCGGGATTTGTCGCCGAACGCGACCGCTATCATCTTTATGTCTCGCTGGCCTGCCCCTGGGCGCACCGCACGCTGCTGATGCGTCAGCTGAAGGGCCTGGATAGCATGATCGATGTCTCCGTGGTGCATCCGCTGATGCTGGAGAATGGCTGGACGTTCGATGATAGTTTTCAGGATGCGACCGGCGATAAGCTCTACCAGAATGAGTTCCTCTATCAGCTCTATCTGCACGCCGATCCGCAATACAGTGGCCGCGTAACCGTGCCGGTATTGTGGGACAAGCAGCAGAACACCATCGTCAGCAATGAGTCTGCCGATATCATCCGCATGTTCAACAGTGCGTTTGATGCTGTCGGTGCCCGTGCCGGGGATTATTATCCTGTTGCTCTGCACGAAAAGATTGATGAACTGAATAGCTGGATCTACGACACCGTGAACAACGGCGTTTACAAAGCAGGCTTTGCCACTTCTCAGTCCGCTTACGACGAGGCAGTCACTGCGCTGTTCCATTCGCTGTCGCGTCTGGAGCAGATTTTAGGCCAGCATCGCTATCTTACTGGCGATCAACTGACCGAAGCGGATCTGCGGTTGTGGACCACACTGGTGCG
The DNA here is from genome assembly GCF_001264395.1 of Pantoea sp. CFSAN033090. NCBI lineage: Bacteria > Pseudomonadati > Pseudomonadota > Gammaproteobacteria > Enterobacterales > Erwiniaceae > Pantoea > Pantoea sp. CFSAN033090. Next base: position 41,084 of record NZ_LGYX01000025.1, read on the forward strand.
ATTTGATCCGGTCTATGTGACCCACTTTAAATGCGATCGCCATCGCATCAGTGACTACAGAAACCTGAGTGGTTTCCTGCGTGATATCTATCAGATGCCTGGTATCGCAGAGACGGTTAATCTGCCGCATATTCGTCATCACTACTATTGCAGCCACAAGACCATCAATCCGAATGGCGTCATTTCGCTGGGCCCGGCGTTTGACTGGGACGAGCCGCACGGCCGCGATTAAGCTGCCTGCATATCGCGCAGGGAGCAGATACAATCTGACCGCAATGACAATCTAAACGCGAAGGGAACAGGGTCAGAAGAGGAAAGCGTCCCGCGCCAGGGATGGCGCGGGCCGAGCATGTCAGCTACCGTCTTGATAG
>NZ_LGYX01000026.1:0-3072 GCF_001264395.1 Pantoea sp. CFSAN033090
TGCTCTTTAACAATCCGGAACAAGCTGAAAATTGAAACGACGCAGCGCGTCATTCCTCCGTAATAAGGAATGACAAAGCGATGCGTTCGAGTCTCTCAAATGCTTGCAATTCGCAGCGTTGTAAAACGCCTGTGGGTTGTGAGGTTAAGCGACTAAGCGTACACGGTGGATGCCCAGGCAGTCAGAGGCGATGAAGGACGTGCTAATCTGCGTAAAGCGACGGTAAGGTGATATGAACCGCTACAGCCGTCGATGTCCGAATGGGGAAACCCGGTGCACTCTGTGCATCATTGCAGCATGAATACATAGTGCTGCAAGGCGAACCGGGGGAACTGAAACATCTAAGTACCCCGAGGAAAAGAAATCAACCGAGATTCCCCCAGTAGCGGCGAGCGAACGGGGAGCAGCCCAGAGCCTGAATCAGTTTGTGTGTTAGTGGAAGCGTCTGGAAAGTCGCAGGGTACAGGGTGATACTCCCGTACACAAAAGCACACATGCTGTGAGCTCGATGAGTAAGGCGGGACACGTGGTATCCTGTCTGAATATGGGGGGACCATCCTCCAAGGCTAAATACTCCTGACTGACCGATAGTGAACCAGTACCGTGAGGGAAAGGCGAAAAGAACCCCGGCGAGGGGAGTGAAACAGAACCTGAAACCGTGTACGTACAAGCAGTGGGAGCCTTGATTTATCAGGGTGACTGCGTACCTTTTGTATAATGGGTCAGCGACTTATATTCTGTAGCAAGGTTAACCGTATAGGGGAGCCGCAGGGAAACCGAGTCTTAACTGGGCGTTAAGTTGCAGGGTATAGACCCGAAACCCGGTGATCTAGCCATGGGCAGGTTGAAGGTTGGGTAACACTAACTGGAGGACCGAACCGACTAATGTTGAAAAATTAGCGGATGACCTGTGGCTGGGGGTGAAAGGCCAATCAAACCGGGAGATAGCTGGTTCTCCCCGAAAGCTATTTAGGTAGCGCCTCGTGAACTCATCTTCGGGGGTAGAGCACTGTTTCGGCTAGGGGGCCATCCCGGCTTACCAACCCGATGCAAACTGCGAATACCGAAGAATGTTATCACGGGAGACACACGGCGGGTGCTAACGTCCGTCGTGAAGAGGGAAACAACCCAGACCGCCAGCTAAGGTCCCAAAGTCATGGTTAAGTGGGAAACGATGTGGGAAGGCACAGACAGCCAGGATGTTGGCTTAGAAGCAGCCATCATTTAAAGAAAGCGTAATAGCTCACTGGTCGAGTCGGCCTGCGCGGAAGATGTAACGGGGCTAAACCATGCACCGAAGCTGCGGCAGCGACGCTTAGGCGTTGTTGGGTAGGGGAGCGTTCTGTAAGCCGTCGAAGGTGTGCTGTGAGGCATGCTGGAGGTATCAGAAGTGCGAATGCTGACATAAGTAACGATAAAGCGGGTGAAAAGCCCGCTCGCCGGAAGACCAAGGGTTCCTGTTCAACGTTAATCGGAGCAGGGTGAGTCGACCCCTAAGGCGAGGCCGAAAGGCGTAGTCGATGGGAAACAGGTTAATATTCCTGTACTCGGTGTTACTGCGAAGGGGGGACGGAGAAGGCTATATCGGCCGGGCGACGGTTGTCCCGGTTTAAGCGTGTAGGCGGAGGGTCCAGGTAAATCCGGTCCCTTATTAACGCTGAGGCGTGACGACGAGGCACTACGGTGCTGAAGTGATAAATGCCCAGCTTCCAGGAAAAGCCTCTAAGCATCAGGTAACACAGAATCGTACCCCAAACCGACACAGGTGGTCAGGTAGAGAATACCAAGGCGCTTGAGAGAACTCGGGTGAAGGAACTAGGCAAAATGGTGCCGTAACTTCGGGAGAAGGCACGCTGGCGCGTAGGTGGAGGGACCTGCTCCCCGAGCCGAAGCCAGTCGAAGATACCAGCTGGCTGCAACTGTTTATTAAAAACACAGCACTGTGCAAACACGAAAGTGGACGTATACGGTGTGACGCCTGCCCGGTGCCGGAAGGTTAATTGATGGGGTTATCCGCAAGGAGAAGCTCTTGATCGAAGCCCCGGTAAACGGCGGCCGTAACTATAACGGTCCTAAGGTAGCGAAATTCCTTGTCGGGTAAGTTCCGACCTGCACGAATGGCGTAATGATGGCCAGGCTGTCTCCACCCGAGACTCAGTGAAATTGAACTCGCTGTGAAGATGCAGTGTACCCGCGGCAAGACGGAAAGACCCCGTGAACCTTTACTACAGCTTGACACTGAACATTGAGCCTTGATGTGTAGGATAGGTGGGAGGCTTTGAAGCGCGGACGCCAGTCTGCGTGGAGCCAACCTTGAAATACCACCCTTTAATGTTTGATGTTCTAACGTAGGCCCGTAATCCGGGCTGCGGACAGTGTCTGGTGGGTAGTTTGACTGGGGCGGTCTCCTCCTAAAGAGTAACGGAGGAGCACGAAGGTCAGCTAATCACGGTCGGACATCGTGAGGTTAGTGCAATGGCATAAGCTGGCTTGACTGCGAGAGTGACGGCTCGAGCAGGTGCGAAAGCAGGTCATAGTGATCCGGTGGTTCTGAATGGAAGGGCCATCGCTCAACGGATAAAAGGTACTCCGGGGATAACAGGCTGATACCGCCCAAGAGTTCATATCGACGGCGGTGTTTGGCACCTCGATGTCGGCTCATCACATCCTGGGGCTGAAGTAGGTCCCAAGGGTACGGCTGTTCGCCGTTTAAAGTGGTACGCGAGCTGGGTTTAGAACGTCGTGAGACAGTTCGGTCCCTATCTGCCGTGGGCGCTGGAGAATTGAGGGGGGTTGCTCCTAGTACGAGAGGACCGGAGTGAACGCACCACTGGTGTTCGGGTTGTCATGCCAATGGCATTGCCCGGTAGCTAAGTGCGGAAAAGATAAGTGCTGAAAGCATCTAAGCACGAAACTTGCCCCGAGATGAGTTCTCCCTGACTCCTTGAGAGTCCTGAAGGGACGTTGAAGACTACGACGTTGATAGGCCGGGTGTGTAAGCGCAGCGATGCGTTGAGCTAACCGGTACTAATGACCCGTGAGGCTTAACCTTACAACGCCAGAGGCGTTTTT
>NZ_LGYX01000027.1:0-49692 GCF_001264395.1 Pantoea sp. CFSAN033090
CCAAGATTGCACATGAATTCCGGGGCTTTGTTTTTTTGGCCGTCCGGCCAACCTCACCACCTTACGGCGTGGTTTACCATCTAATTCGTAACGTCTATTAAACGCAGAGGTGAAATCTATCACCAGAAACTGTAATGATCAAGCATAGTGCAAAATGCACGACTTCAACCCCCTGTTTTTTCCTTTTCTATCTCATACTCACGATTGATCAGATATTCGAAAAACTCATTCTGCGACATACCTTTCCCGTCAACGAGCTGCGTCAGCTTATCTCTGGTTTCGTTCAGGATCATCAGACGAACAAACTTATGCGTATCTTTTTTACGCCGGTAAGCGAGTTTAGAACGTTCAGTTGCGCTTAATGGTTTTGGTTTTTTTTTCGTCGGTTTGGTCATCAGAGCTGGTAAGTAGCGGAAACGATGGATTTACCATAACGAAACTGGACACGCTTTGTAAGCAGATTTGAGTTAAATGAATAATAAAAGCCGGGTTTCCCCGGCCATTTTATTACTGCTGGATTTTTTGCTTAACCGCCTGCTGCGGCTGCGGCTGCGCTAAGGATTGTCCCGGCTCAGCGGTTTCAGCGCCCCACTCGCGACGGATGGCCGGTTTCCACATTTCCGCGCCGGAGTTGTCTTTGGCAATGTCTCCGTTTTTATCCAAAACAGGCACTTTCGTTTCTTTCTGGCCCAGGTCATAAAGCTTAAGGTTCTGCCCTGGCTCCGCGCCGCTGCTGTGGATAGCATTTTCCAGCCCCTGCCCCCATAGCTCCTTAATGCCTTTATTAGTTTCCACTCGCACAAAGTAGCTCTCCTGATTCTCCTTATCATGCTTGTATGGGGCCGGGCCATGTTCGATCAGGCGGCCAGTAATCACCTGCTCAGCCCTGCTGTAATCACGGCGCTGCGTGTGTTCCTGTCCGGGTTCACCGTGACCGGCGCTGACCACACCTTTAAGTTCAGAAACATGCTCGTTAGTTCGGTGATCCAGGCTGCGCGGGAAATGCCGTCCTGTATGTTGCTGGAAGTGTGCGCGCAGATATTCAAAACGATCCATAAGCTGTTCAGCGCGTTCCTGAAGGGCGTCATTGGGGCCGTTCTGTTCAAACTCACGCATAACTTCTTTCGCTTCCAGCTCTACACGATCAAACTCAACACCATAGTTGATTGAGTCATTTGACGTTGTTGTCGTGGTACTGGCTGTGGTAGCAGTCTGTCGTACCGTGTCCGGTGTAACGGTTTCCGGGCTGTCGCGCCACTGGAAATACTGCTCTTTATCGAGATCTACGCCTGTATGCTGCTTAAACGCTTCGTCAGCCTGCTGCCAGCTGCTTGCTGCGTTCGTATTTAGAAAGCGCTGGCTGTCGCCCGTCGCCTGGTCATATTTATGGATCTCGATGCTTTCCCCGCTAAGCTGGTCTTTATACTGATTTGCTAGCGCAAAGGCAGTTTTCAGCGCCTCTTCAGGTTGGAATACCTGCGGCGGGTTTTCGCTGGTCGGCCATTTGAAATCTGCGCCTGTCCATGCATACCCGTCTCTGTCCATGAGAATGATAGGCTGCGCCTGTGTGGCTTCCTGTGAAACCTTCGGCGCTGCCGGTGCGCCTTCATCTGCCGCTACCTGCTGTGACTGACCTTTGTCTCTTCCCTGCTCTGCGCCACTAATTTCAGCACCGGTATCTTCCTGTAGCTCCTGTTTGCGTTCTGCCATTCGTGCATTCATCGCTTTGTCTGTGAAATGAATGTCCATGTTTTTTTCAATCGCGGCCTCGATGACCAGATCTTTAAATTTCCTGTTACCAGTGATATTCAGCGTACTGCCGAAACGGCCTTGAGCCAGCTCAAGTGCTACGCCCACGGCCTCTTTACTGATACCGTTGCGGCGCATTTTGATGACTTCACCTGTGTCAACAAACAGCGACTTATCGGTTTTTTTATCCATGTAATGCACGGCACCATTACGCCCGCGCTTGGTATACAGATCATTCAGCTGGACGCCGGGTTGAGCCGCCTGGTTAACAGCCATGCCGGTACGGTAGATGCAGATTTTCGGGCTGGCCTGGCGCGTTGAATACGTCCGTTCTGCTGAACCATCGGAAGCGGCACAAATTTTCCCATGAGCAACGTAGTGCGTTTTTCAGGGTTACGAGACGCATAAACTTGATACGGCGTGTTTCTGTTAAACGCTCTCCGTATTTTGAAACTTTCCTGTCTGGTGAGCTGGGCGGCGCTGGGTAACTCGACCTTAAGCGGGCGGTGTTTACGGGATTTTGTAAGGGCAGAACCTTCATACTTACCCATGACTGATGCTGTACGCCTTTCAACGTCATTTAGCGAAAGCACCTTGTTAGGCCGGTGATATGGGCTGCGACTGAAACCTTCACTGACCTTGAATCCCTGGCGGGTTGCCAGTGTGTCAACAGAAGGAATGCGCAACTTAAGTGTGGCTTTCCTGGTGATACTTTGACCTGAAGACGCCGACCGGCCTTGTGTCGCCGCTGCGTTTAATTCGGTATGTCGTCGTCCTCGTCGATGGTGTACGCCGGTGGGATATTCGGAATCTCTGTTGAGGGCTGGGATGCGGGTGAACTGTCCTGTGAAGCCGGATGACTGACTGGCTGATCGTCCTCGTCCTCGTCCATGTAAAGCGCCGTGCAATCCAGAACTTCCGAATCCACGTCCGGCGCCCAGGTGTAAAGATGCTTCAGACGACAGTAGCATTTGAGATTGGTTGAATCGGTTTTTTTGCTGCGCACCAGCTCCCACAATGCCGCTGGACACGTTTTGCACGCTATCGGCAGCTGCGGCAGTTCTTCCGGTGCCAGTTTCAGTAGTACCTGATCCGTAATTTCGCGCCCGTCCAGGCCTTCGTATGGATTGCTCATCGTTGCCTCCGTATTTCTGATAGAACGCTGTTTCACAGGACTTGAGCAGTGTTACCCGTTCACCTGGTTCAGCGGTTTTGTATTTATGGCGAAGTTTTTCACCGGCTTTAGATATATATTTAAGTTCACGCGCTCTGGTTTCCCACTCATTTAAACGAGTGTCGATGATGCGCTTATCAAGAGGCGGTTTTGACAGCGCCCGATTTTCGATGAAATGCCTGCCGAAAATAGTTTCCTTAAGGTTAGTAAATTTGGCATCGCCATCGAGCTTTACAGCGATATACTCGTTTTGCTTCCCCTTATTTCTTATTTTCGTCTCACCATGACTGGCTACAAGATTATAAAAATCTTCAGTATTTCGAATGTCTTTATCAATTACACTGCGTACAAGATCTTCTTTGAAAGCGCGATTTTTTGGAAGAAAGTCGTCACCTTTATAACGCGAAAGTATATCCGCAGCAGATAAGGGGTTTACGCGAACATTTTCACGCGGAGAATGCAGCCCATACTTCTGATTAACCTGCTCCTGAAACGCCTCAAAAAACCTTTCATTACTTTCATACTTACCAACCGGATTCATTTCATTTCCGCTCAGCATATTTTTTCGTGGAACAACAATATGTATGTGCGGCTTACGATCAATCATCTCCCCGGTGCGCTTATCTTCAATTGTCTTGATTTTAGGAATGTGAGCTTCAGCATAAAAGTTAAACTCATCATTACTGTAAGCCGTCATCAGGTGTTTTTTGAAATCCTGCGTAATATTATGCAGCGTTTCGTTGCTCACTTCATCTTCTTTAAAAGACATAGTGAAAGTTAAGTAACGCTCCTGACCTTTATCGGGAATGCTTTCATAAACTTTCCTGGTAACATCAAGATCACCATCCAGAATAACACGCTCATCAAGTTCATCGCGCGTAAAATCCCTGCCGTTCTTGATACCTTCTTCAAGATATTCCTGAACGCCAGAATTATACCCGCTACACCTAATCAGCATTATCCACCCCGGACAGTAAAATATCGCGAATACTGATTAAGGTGTTTAGGTATTTCCGGTATAATCGTTCTGATACTTTACCATTTAAATGATGAACATTTACCCTATGCGCAAGCTGATTAAGGTTATTACTCGCCTTATTAGTCAGAAATAAAAGCCTCTGATAATCTTTAGAAGGTGCAGCTTTAACGGTGAGATTAACATTAGAGTTAATAAAAACCTCGCGGAAAAATTCGCTTTTGCTCATGTTAGAGGCGGCAATCTTTTCTTCAAAGATCGCGGCTTCCTCATCCGTAAGACGGAAGCTGTATGCGTGCGATTTATTTTTCTTTTCCGACATACTCACGCCCCTGATCTGGTTAATGACAACAACAACAACGACAACTCTACTAACCGCAGGCACCTGCGGGGTTTCAAAGGGGCACCCCCTTTGGCACCAACGATTTTACGAACTGCGAAGCAGTTTGTAAACATCGGTGACGTGCCTCTCACCAACATACCTGCACTCATGTTTAGAGCAAAAGTAAGCAAAAAGGATGCAAAAAGAAAGCATAAAGTAAGCACAAAGAAAGCATATATATCAATAAGAAAGCACAAAGTAAGCAAAAAGAAAGCAATTAGAAAGCAATTAGAAAGCAAAAACTAGGTGACAATGCTGATCACATGGTTATAATCAGTTTCCATCAAGGGAGAGAGCTGAAGATGACCAAAGATGAGATAACCGAAACGCTGAAGCCTCTAGCCGACGCAATCACTCTTGGAATAGCCAGTAAACAGCATGTATTCAATGAGAACCTGGAGCTGGTGATCACATGCAAACGTAGAGGAATAAGTAACAAGCTGATTACGGAATGCATCAACGAAAACGTACCAGCAGAAAAAGCCATCGACATTACATACCTGAAAAACATCCTGTATCGAGCAGGTTATAAAAGAAACAGCGATAAAGCTGTGTCTAAACCAGAAAGTAAGATTGTCAGTGATCGTGCGGTAACTGGTCACGATGAAGAAACAGAAAGTAAATCTGTTTCACAGGATGAGTTTCAGCAGTATCTGAACGTCTGTTTCAAGAATGAAAGAGTCGCACAGAGAGCCATTGATGGTGGAGTTTCAGTAGAAACAATTGAATCGTGGAAAGCGCCGAATGCAACCCGGTTGAGTTCAACCCTGAGCAACTATTTAAACAGTAAATAAGGATTATATATGTACCTTAAAATTGCAGTTATGAATCACAGCGGTAATGTCGGAAAAACCACCCTGTGTGAAACGCTCTTACAGCCTCGTCTGGAAGGTTCAGAAATCATCCGCGTAGAAACTATTAACAGTGATGGTACAACCGAAGAAAAGTTGTCAGCCAAACAATACGACGAGATTATCAAACGCATTGATGACGTTGATTGCACCATTATCGACATTGGCTCATCAAACATCGAACAATTTCTTGTCCAGATGAATGAATATCAGGGAAGCCACGATCTAATTGATTACTTCCTTATTCCGGTAACTGTACAGGACAAACAACAGCGTGATTCTATTGCGACGGTTCACAACCTTTTAGATATGGGCGTTGAGGAAGAAAGAATCAAAGTGGTTTATAATTTCGCTGAAAAAGACACGGATATTGAACGCCAGTTTGCTATTTTTCTTTCTGATAAAACATGCAAAAAAATTGCCGGAAAAAATCGGGCAATTGTATACAACAACAATATCTTTAATCTCTTGCATAAATCCGGCCTGAAATACAAAGAAGTTTATAAAGATGACCGCGACTTCCGCACCCTGATCCGAAGCGCAGCATCAGTAGAAGAACGTCAGGAACTTTCAAATCTGCGGGCCGTTAAAATGCTGATGAACGGTTTCAACGCGGATTTAGATGTCGCATTTGAAAACCTTAAACTGGCATAATGAAATAAGGCAGGTATTACCTGCCTTTTTTACAGGTGACGAAATGAGCAAAGCATTATCCGAAGAACTTAAAGACGTGCATATCAAACTTTTGCTTGAAGATATGCTCTTACTTGAGCAAAAAATTAATGCAATTCCCGAAGAGTTAAAAGGCAGTCTCGCGCAGGTACGGCACAGCATCGAGCAGCTTCCCGATCAACTCGGTGCCAGCCTTGAAAAACTTGCCGCTGGCGTTGATGAAGCTGAAAAAAGCTATGAGGAAATTGCAATCAGGCATCAGGCCATCATCAATCAGCAGCTCGATGAAGCGAAAATAGATCTCAGAAACCGCATTACGGCTGAGGTGGCCGACAGTATGCGTGATGCACACCTTCAGCTTAACCAGCTGGCCCGTAAAATCGAGTCGGTGAACAAAGAAGCCGGTTTTACGAACAGCAAAAGCTGGTTTGCTGTACTGGTAATGGGATTTGTCACGTTTCTTTCTGTGTCGGGTCTGCTGGGTCTGCTCTTTGTGCTTTCTCAGAAAGGAGGATGACATGATCCGAAAAATGGCTCTGACACTGGCGCTTCTTACAGGAGCGCCCTGTTTTTTTCACAGCACATCAGCTGTAGCCTCAGCGCCCGTTCAGGTCGCTTTCAGCCCCGGTAATGCAGAATCCGTAATCGTTGACGTTATCGGCGGTGCGCAGAAAAGCATTTTAATGGCCGCATACAGCTTCACAAGCCGTCCGGTTGCGCAGGCACTACTTGAGGCGCAGAAAAGAGGTGTACACGTTTACGTTGTCGGTGATGCTGAACAGGCCAGTAAATCGTATTCGTCTTTTACCTACCTGGCGAACCACAAAATAAACGTGCGGCTGAATGCCGATTTTCAGTCCATGCATAACAAGTTTATGGTGATCGATAACGCTTTAGTCCAGACAGGGAGCTTTAATTACACAGCAGCGGCCACAAAAAAGAATGCTGAAAACATTGTCGTCATTGATGACAGGCAAGCCGCGCAGAAATTTAGTGCCTACTGGAAAGCGATCTATAACACCTCTTCACCTCTTTTACCTCGTTACTGAATCCCTCTTCAGACCTCGCAGAACCGCGCCTGTAGGCTCAAGGGGCCGCAGGCGTCCCCTTTCCCCAACACCCGGACAAATCACGCCCTGCGTGCCGCTGGCGCGTCACCCAGCCCGCTCAGCCGGGCGGGCCGGGCGCTGTGCAGCAGCTGCGTGGCGTGTGGGGCCGGATCGGCTCAGCAGGAAGGGGGTTGGGTTTAGCAGGGTATGCCGGGCCGTAACCGCCTGACGGCGGGCCTCGCCGCCCCTGACCGGCGCAGTTCCCCTTACCCGCATCTGGCGGCTTTCATGCCCTCCGGGCATAAAAAAAGGCTGCATAGGCAGCCTGAAGTTCGTGGTTTTTTTTTATAAGTGGTACATGCTGTGAAACTCATCAAGAATCATCAGAGGCCGTCCGGGTCTTTTACCACGGAAAAAGCGTCCTCTTGGCAACCGTTCGCCGGGCTTGAGCCGGTGAATCCATTCTTTGTAGGCGGCATGGTTTTTAATGCGGCTACCATTGAGACTGACTAGTGAACCGTCATCACCGATTTTCACGCCGAAATCAGCAAGCCTCTGCGTAACCTCAAAAAACCTCACCTTAGAAAAAGCCCTGCCTAACTCTTCATGACTTTTCATGCTGAACCCCTTTATCGTGAGTTGGCATCTTTAAATGATAAACCTTGAGCGATTTAAATGGTGTAACAAGGCCATCATCGCAACGCATAAAATACCCGTTCGGTTTCTGCGCTATTGCCATCATCCCCCTGTCTTTACCGCAGACCTTATCGAACAGCTCCACCGAATCGCCTAGATGCGCATGATCTACTTGAAAAGGCACATCCAGCGTCTTGGTTAACCAGAGCGGATAAGCGCCGTCACCACGCCAGACCTGTAATTCAATCATCGCGCCAACGCCGTACAACCCCAGCAGAACATATAGGCCGATTATCGCTTTTTTCGCCGTCATCTTCCCTTTCATAACGCCCCCTTCATCATTGTATAACGTTATACACTGTACTATTTCTTTACCGGTTTGCGTCCCGGTTTTGGCCTGTTCAGCTCAGCCTCCCGGATGAGTTCAGACCGATGATCCTCACTCATTCTCTCCAGTGCCATAAGGCCCGCCCGCAGTACGCTGATACGCAGCGCAAAATATTGTTCACTGTACTCATCAAACTTCGCGATATCTTCGTCGAGCAGCGGAAAATTCACCCTGGTAACGATACTGCCGGAAGCGGGACGGTGACTCGTTTCGCTCACCAGATCGCGAAGGGTTTTCGTTTCATCAATATTGTTCAGTGCAGGACTGACTTTGAGTTTTGTGGTGCGCTTATTCATAACGGTTCCTTTGGCGTATAACGTTATACACTAATGATTACACAGCCAGAAGATTCAGTTCTTTAAGCAGAAGTTCAATTTCACCCCGCGCCGTGTTTACGCCACGATCGTTATATTCGTGTACGGAAAGCCCCAGGTTGTATGCTCGTTTATAGGGCTTGCGCTGGTAGAGACGCTGACGCGCAACCGGCAGCCAGTTCTCCTGATCTGCTTCGATATCGCGGCGAAAATTCGTTGCATCCTGATCCGCTGGATGGGTATCGCACTTATTCATAACCAGGACAGCTTTCAGCTGCTTGTTGACCGACGCCTGATACTGCCGCACATCTGCAACCATCCGGCCCAGCGTATTGATTTCAATCTGCGATGAGGGGTCTACAAGGGAGATAAACAGATCGGCTACTGAAAGACATTTGCTGAACTCCGGGGAACGGCGTCCGGGTGCATCGAGAAGCACAATGTCATATTTCTTATCCAGCTTCCGGGCCATTGCCGGAATATCGTGATAGCACTCATAGTAATCCACATCCGGCGTTATCTCGCTGGCGCGGCGGTCATCAATCCAGTCTTTGATGCTGTGCTGGTCGTCGCACTCCAGGGCTGCAATGCGCTGGCCGCTTTTGATGATCAGGCACATCAGCAAATGAATGTAGATAGTGGATTTCCCGACGCCGCCTTTGTGGCTACCTACCAGAATAATCATGTTGTCACCTTTAATGTATAACGTTACACACCAATGTTTGCTGTGCAAATTATCACACAGCCGATAAGGTAGTTATACACACTTGAAAGCTGACAATCAATTAGTGTGTAACATTATACACTAATATTTTTTGCTGTTCTGGATCAGTGTGGCTGCTTCTTCCCGGCTCATACCAAATCTTACAGCCCGCGTTCCGGCAACGGTCGCTTCCAGCGCCATCGCCTCAAGGTAAATCTGTGTGGATTTGAAATTCCGGTGTCCCAGCAGTGTTTTCAGCGTCATAGGATCGGCCCCGCAGTAAAGCAGGTGCATAGCGTAGCTGTGCCGGAACGTGTGTGGCGTTACGGGGACAGAGAAAACCATCCCCTCACTTTCACAGCGCGTTACAGCGTCACTCAGCCAGTTTCTGATTGTGTCGTCGCCAATGCCCCACAGCCGCTTTGTCTGGTGCTTGCAGAACGTGGTTATGTAGTCTCGCAGCCGCAGCGTGAATCCCTCATCAAACAGCGGTACATCGCGCAGCGTGTCTTTCGGTGGGCGTCCGGGCCGCCCCTGTTGCTTTAGCGTGACCAGCGACACAAACGGGCGCGACGGCCAGCGTTCGCCTGTGTGAACGTCTTTAGGCGTAAGTGCCAGCGCTTCACTGAGCCTTGCGCCGGTATTCCACAGCACATCAAAGTACATGCGGCGGCGCAGATCGGGAAAGCCGTGCGCAAGCAGCAGCGTGATTTCAGGCTCAAGCAGGTACTTCGGCAATTCCGCCTGGCGGCTGGCAACCTGACGCACGGCCAGCGCCATTTCAAAATCAATCCGGGGCGTGGCGATGCGCGAGACTGCACTGTGTGAAATCTGCGAAATTTCCGGGGGTGAACTGCTCAAGTTTTTTATCTCCACACTCTGCCGGATATGTTAAGGCGTACCATTATGATAGGGGAGGGGGCCGGAAGAGTCGCGGAGAAAAACCCCCTCTGAAGATGATCAGGTGTTCGGGGAAACTTCCACTCAGAGAGGAAAAACCGAATGCCGGGACGGGGTACAGTTTAATTAACCCCGAAATATACGGAGGATGAATCAACCCGCCCCGGCACAACATATGGTAGCACCGGCAGCTATACGAGACACCATATATAGCGTTTGAGGGCTTTCAAACGGGTAAAAACCAGCCTTTCAGTTTTACTGAACAAGTAAGACCTCTGTAGCGCCGCCGGTCGCAGCTGGCCAGCGTTCTGCAGCGGCATCGAGCGCCAGCCTCTTTTCAATAAAAACAGCGACTTATAAAATTTTGCTGAAATTTAAAGTTGGTCAGAAAATCTGAACGGCGGGGCCGGTCGTGGAAACTCGGTAAACTGGGCGTTTTACCGAATGCCCGGAGAAGGACGTAAAAAAACCGCCTGGCGGCGGCTCTGCGCATTACAGATCAGGCGTGAAGGTTTCTATCATAAACATTATCCACGCAGCCAAAAGCCCCCCCGCCAGCAAAGCAGCAACTGCAAGCTTGGCGTAAAAGTGCCAGGCCGGGACGGGCTTAGCCCATATATCCCTGTGGGCGGTTGAGTCTGATCCTGAGTCTGACAGTGATTCTACGAGCATTTTAATTAATGGCAGGGCGCACAGTGCAAACAGCGCCAGCGTAAACAGATGAGTACCCCATTGCATAATGTCACCTCTTAAAGCGGCGGTTATTCTGTTTCCAGCTCGGAAAGCTGACCTACCGTGATCTCAGTGAGGCCGGTATCAGCAAAATTTCCTTTCCCCGACTCCGTATCAAAGTTGCCAGCCGTGAACTGGTGAACGTCACGCCAGATAACAAAGCAGGTAGGGCAGGTGATTGGCAGATCGCCTTCAGCCAGCTTTTCACAGTTTTCAATCACCATGCCCTCTTCGTTACGACTGATATTGTAGCCGCTTGTGCAGAGCGTCTCATAGCCGTGCGCCCCGGTGACAATATGCGTTGCAACCCTTTCTCTGACCGTCCCGTTCACTAATAGCTGTTCGCATGTCGTTATCGTTCGCATCTGGTCAATCCTTATTTAAACGAAAGAAAGTTGTTGAACCGTCAGCCTGGAAATGGCATTCGTTTGAAATACACCATAAATTATTACCATCAGCAGGAACACCCTTATCAGACTCTGGTCTTTTCAGAACGACAAGAATTTCATTTGCATTTAGAAACTTATGATAATCCTGATAAGTACCATCTACAGTAATCTTATCTCCTTTTTGAGTGTAAATTACTGACGTGTTTCCGAAGTAGCTTTTATGCTCTTCTATCTTCTCAAGTTTGCCGACAGAAATATATGACCAGTTATCTGTAAGCAGATAATTAATTTTTTTCTGGAAAAGCCAGAAAATGGCGAAAACAATTAATATTACTAATATCAGTAATAGCTTAGTCGCCTTACCTGGCTTGTATTTGTCATACGCTTTATATTCGCGTGAAGTGTCTGTTTTCATGCCTACCTCTTGATAATTAATGGCTTTTAGGTGCCAGATAAGCTTAATCAGTTACGCTAATCGGCTGGTCGTCGTAAACTTATTCAAGTGGCTTGCAGCACTCTGGTAAACCAGGTCAGACCTTAAGGAAATCATAAGTTCATTGACCGGATGAATAATAAACTCATCCCCGGATTCCGTTACGCATGACACCCTTGAATGAGATAGCGCCTGGATATCTGAATGCGCGCCGATGATAGTGCGATCGTGCTGCATAACATATTTAATACGTGAAACAGGAATACTGAATTTATCAAAATTATTTTCAGCACGAAATTTATAGCAAGTCAACAGGCTGGTATTTTCGCAGTCGAGTTTATAGCAATATTTAAACTTATCAGAAAGGTAGTCAAAGAGCCTGACAAATTTCGACGGGTCATCACCGTGTCTTTCTGCATCCTCAACAATCGCAATAATATAATTGATGATTTCTATTCTGGAGTGTTCCTCTGCAATATTAAGCAAATCAGATTCTTTACTTTTTTCATAATCGTTCAATGCTGAAAAACACGTCTCACTAATAGCCGATTTAACATGGTCTTTGTTTGACGTAGCATTATTAATATTCTGGTAACATACAAACATTTAAAGCTCCTTAATTAAACTGACGGTTGGATATAGAAAAGTATACGCCGAATACCAGTAATACACCTGCCATGACAGAAAACCCAACACTCAATAAATTCGAAAAAAGGAATCCTGAAATAATGATATCCATGTTTAATTTCTTGATGAAAAAAGAAGCAATGTAGCTCATGACGGAAAAATACAGCGCCCCGCAAAAAAACTTAAGTGATCCGTTTTCATACATCCATGAAATAAATACGGCCATCACTGCAAATAAAAGTGTAGCCGCATAGTATGTGACAAGTGCTAAAGATGTGATACCCGCAGAGATATTGAAAGAATTTTTAATGTCGTATGAACTATTTGCCCAGAGTGCAACACCCAGGAATAATACAAACACCATCAGGAAAATTAGTTTTTTCATAGATTCCTCGCTTATCTGTTCCCTGCTAATATTTATTTAAAAAACCATACAAACAAAATCAGTGCGAGGCACATTGCACCAACCACAGCAACTTTTCTCAGATCGTTCATATTTCCTCCTTTAGTATCAGATTGGTGGTTGTATTTCTCAATATCTTTATTCTGTATCAAAACCGATAGCTATAATTTTTTCATCGTTGCCTACAGATTTAATATCTATAGCAAGATTTAGTGGCTTTGTTACGCTGAGTAAGCGAGGTGTAAGCTCTTCACATTCAGCTAAGTTACCGTATGCTGTCATACAGGCAATGTTCAGATCTCCATGCTCTGCTTCCTGGTTTTCCAGCCAAAGACGTAGTTCCGAGGATTTCATATCATAAGCTCCTGAGTGGCGGGGTTTAACCCCGCATTTTCTGGACTGTAATTCAGCCCATTGTGATCTTGATACTCGCGCCACATGCCGCCGCGTATCTTTCAAGGGTTGTGATACTGGCTTTACTGGCGTTCTTCTCCAGCTTGCTCACGGCAGGCTGTGTAATCCCCATACGCTCAGCTACCTGCGTGCTGTTGATGCCAGCCCTGCGGCGCAGATCAGCAAGCAGCTCCTGTAGCTCTTCTTCTTTTTTCTCCGCAAGATAAGCAGCCATCACGTCAGGATTTTTTAAAGATTGTGCTTTAACTTCCGCGAAGGAAACGCCTTTAACTTTCATCTGTCAGCTCCTCAAGTCTTTTCAAAGCCAGTTTTATTTCTGCCGGTGGCGTTCTGGGTGTTTTTTTAATAAAGGTGCGCAAGATATAGATTTTGCGGCCTTTAGCAAAAGCAAAAAAGGTGCGCGTAATGTCCTTTTTCCCCGCCCTTAATTCAAAAAGCCCCTCCTGAATAATATCCGTGTGAGGATAACGTAACTGATTGCCCTGCGACTCCAGCTTGTCGAGTGCGGCTAACGCCTTACCCTGCATCGCGCTGTCCAGCTCAAGCAATTCCTGTTGTGCTTCAGGATGGAATATCAATTCAAACACTTAGCAGCCCCTTTCCTGTGTTGCACCAAACTGTTATGTCCATGCACAGATAATAACTCAAAGGTTATCATAACTCAAGGGTTATACATAACCCAAAGGCTATTATTTTGAAAAGTTTCTTTCCAGTGCCTGAGTGGCAAGTATCGCCATACGTGGTGGCGATTTCTTCTCATACACTTTGTAAGTACGCAGTGAAACGCCCAGTTCCTCGGCTGCACGTTCCTGACTCCAGCCTAAACCCCGACGCCACAGGCGTAGTTCAAACCCTGTCATACGCTTTCCACACTCAACATTAAACAGCGCTTAAAGTGCAGAATCTGCACTTTTTCCATGTTATTGCTCACTAACATCTTTAATATAAATCGCTGCAATTATGATCACAAAACAAGCAGTGCATACAATAGGGGAAAAATATTCCGGGTGTGTCTCTTTGATTACGCAGGCTGCGAATCCATATAAAAATGTCGCAATTAAAAAACGGAAAAAAAGCTTTTTCATTACACTTCCTTTTTTTATGGATTTTTCGCGTTATTTTTTAGCGACGCACTGAATCACAATTGCCAGTAGTAAGACAAAGAGACTGACACCCCATGCGTAAGGGGTAAAATATTAAGGAAGAAAATCCTTGTACACAAAAGCCGCTACACCAAACAGAGACAGCGCCATAATCATGCGTAGAAAAATTTCCATTACATATCCTTTTTATCGTCTTCAGAGTCTGACAAATGCTGCTTTACCATTGAGGCATTATAATATTCGTCAGCTATATAATTAACCATATCAATAAATGTCATGGCCTTTCCCTTTCGCCACAAATTATCATCATGGCAGGTAATCCCTTCCATCAGCGTATAATTACCGCCCTTCAGCTTTGTAAAAGCCTGTCCTTTATCATTGCATTTGTAGGCATCTGACATAGAAACCTTTAAAGGTGATGTTAAATCAGGAACAGGAATACCGACCGCGTATAACGCGGGGGGAACCAAAAGCACTGATGATGCTAAAGCTAAAACTAACCTTTTTTTCATTACATTCTCTGCCTCGTTAGAGACGGGCAGTTTAAACTAGCCTGCCCGGTTATTATCATTTAATCATCCAGGTCGCCGCAACCCATCGGGCAACAGTCACGATCAATACCGTGGCAGCAGATACCATTTTCACGATCCTGGCGAATCTCATCAGCAATTTCTTCAGCCGTCATATAATCAAACTCTTCGCGGGCCATCGCCCTTGCATCATCCTGATACACAGCCGGAATATCGCGAAGAAGCCTGTCTATGCCTGCGCTAAGACGACGCTGATAAAGTTCGTAAATAAGACCGGAATTTGGCATGAGTCCTTTTGAAATCTCTGCGCATTGATCTCTGAAGCTATCAATAATTATTTTTTCACTGCTCATGGCTTATCCTCATAAGTTGCTGAACTACGGGATAAATATAACATCAGGCCCAAAATAAAGCAACATAATATGATGCATTATTCAGGCTAAAATTGCTACATGAAGGCTATAATGTATGCAACAACTGCCAGGGGTATAAGAACGGGATTGGCTTTCCTTAAAAACGCTACCGGTTCGCCTGACCAGCAAGCCATAATTATTACGCAGACGCTTACCCCAATCATACCCGCCCGAACCAGGGTTAAGATTATTTCAGTCGTAATCATGTTAGAAAGCCTGAATACGCTCACATATCCTGAAATATTTCCCCCTGGGTAAGCGCTCACCCTTTTTCAGGCGATCTACCCAATCTTTAAAAGCAGGATTGCTGCCTTTAAAGCCGGGGATCAGCATTCTTTTTGCTGGATGACGAAAAAGGTTTTTTACCGCCTCTTCAACCTGGTCATTACCTCCGAAGCTGACGATTTTTTCCTGAGCGGCATTAATCGTAATCTCCTGAACGGGTTCAACCGTAATGGTTCGTTCGCTCTTATGAGTCATTGTTTCTCTCCTTAGATATTTACCAGCGGAATGATAGGGGGGATGCCCCCCCTGATATTAACGCTCCAGTGCCTGCATTTCAGCCTTTAACTGGCTTGGTGTCTGCGGGCGGGAATGGCTCTGAGGCTTCCAGCTGCGCTCGAACTGTATATTGTCGCGCTGAAAAACGTATTTGCCGTTACGCTCACCGATGAATTTACGAATCATTTTTTATCCTCTAAGTTGCTGAACCACAATATAAATATAGCAAACCCCCCAGAATAAAGCAACATATTATGATGCATTCTGGCAATTTAATCAGACTCCGTACCGATGCCCGGAGGGCATGAAAGCCGCCAGATGCGGGTAAGGGGAACTGCGCCGGTCAGGGGCGGCGAGGCCCGCCGTCAGGCGGTTACGGCCCGGCATACCCTGCTAAACCCAACCCCCTTCCTGCTGAGCCGATCCGGCCCCACACACCACGCAGCTGCTGCACAGCGCCCGGCCCGCCCGGCTGAGCGGGCTGGGTGACGCGCCAGCGGCACACAGGGCGTGATTTGTCCGGGTGTTGGGGAAAGGGGACGCCTGCGGCCCCTTGAGCCTACAGGCGCGGTTCTGTGGCCCTACAGGCAGCATTCACTGTAAACGGCACAGGGCGCCATAAAGTTTTGCAGAGGATGACGAGGCCCGCAGGGCTGAGGAACCCCAAAGGGGCGGGGCGGGCGCGTAGCGTCCGGGCGAGTCCGGCGCAGGGTGTGGCCGTCAAGCGGAGCGCGGAGGGCGAAGCCCGGAGGCGTCAGTGGCCGCCGCCCGCGTGAGCGGGGCGAGACGGGAACCGGCTCGATGCGCAGCACGGCAGAACGGCCCGCAGGGCGACGCCCGATCCCGCAGCAAACTGAAGAACAGCAGGGAAACCGAACATCAGAGATTCAGGAGCAGGCGAGTAAGCGAGTAAGCGTAACTATGATGGCTTGTAAGCATGACAAAGGGGCGGCATAGCCGCCCCTTTGCGATTATTTGTCTTTCTCGCGCAACGCTTTAACCAGGCCGGTGATGGCAGTTATCAGAGCTGCAAGGGAGGTAAGGATTTGCGGGAGGTTTTCGAGGATGTGGGAGGTCATATAGCACCTGTAGGGAAGTTGGTAGGGCGTCGTTTCCGACGGCCGCAATGTAACCGGGCGTCCGGGTGATTTGTCAACAGCAGAAGCGAAGCGTCTGTTGACAAATTGACCAGCCCGGTTTCAATGCGGACATAGGCGGAACGACCCCTGCCAACGTACCGGTGATTTATGAACGGCATCCGGCACACCGCGTTACCTAGCTGGCGGCGGTTCGCCAGCCGTCAAGCGTAGCGCGAAGGGCAAAGCCCGGAGGCCAAGCGGAGCGCGGAGGGCAAAGCCCGGAGGCGTCAGTGGCCGCCGCCCGCGTGAGCGGGGCGAGACGGGAACCGGCTCGATGCGCAGCACGGCAGAACGGCCCGCAGGGCGACGCCCGATCCCACAGCACACCGGGACCAGGAAAAAGTATAAAAAAAGGCGACAAGTGCCGCCTGAGTTGGTTTATTTTTCATGAAAATCAGAAATGATCTCGCCATTTTGCTATGGCATAGCCTGCAAGGACGATAACGGTGAAGATCACCGCCTGCCAGAATCCGTGACCGTACCATTCGACATACGGCATCAGAGGGAAATCATCACCAGTGATCCCGGCCTTGTAATCCACAATCGGCAAAAAACATACCCAAAGACCACCCAGGAAAAGCGGCCATGTCCAGTTTAAAAAATCAAACCACCAGGCAGCGCCGGTAGCAATGCAGAGAAATACAAGAAACGGCACGATTTTCACACCAACCGTGAACGGCACATCAAACAGATGTGAAATTCCCAGCGCCCCCATAATGACAACCACAAAACACACAATAAGAATGCCACCACCATCATTTCTGCTGCTCACTGTAACCCCCTCTCTCCATAAATCTGGCGGCAAAGCCGCCAGGGTAAAATGATTAACTAAACTCGCTTGTTATCTTACCAGCTCTGACTAGCTCACGAAATTCAGCTTCACTGTATTCGCTGCCATGTACAAGCTCAGAATAGATGTTTCCGACCAGCCAGTAATTTGGCTTTTTGGTTTCGGTGTACCACCAGGATTCTTTGAGAATAAGCAGAGGTTCACAGTCATTGCCCTTTTCATAAATCCAGATTTGTGTAACATCTTTCCCGGTATTATTGGTTCCGATAATATCAGGGTCGAATTCGTGTTCTATTACAGCGTCAAAATAACGATTTAGAAAATTTATAAAGTGCATGGCGTTATCCTTTAGCCCGGCCAGTGCCGGGCGTCAAATCAGGCAGGGATTGAAAAGGGTTTGAGATTTTTATCAAGATCTTCTATAAAATTCTCTTCAAAATCCCATGCGCGCCAAATTAAAAAACCAGTATCTGCCTGACGAATCTCAACGCGGCTATCATCGTATTTAGTTACGTCTGATACCAGAACAGTGACTTTATCTGTTAAATAATACGAGGCAATAATTTTCTCTAAATCGTGCTTTTTCATATTTACTCCTGAACGTTGCCGATACCGGCTATTTTCGTAAAAGCATCATTGCTTTCCGACAAAACAATTATCCGATATTAGGCCGCAGAAGTCAACGCAAGTTAACACTTAATTACCCCCCCCTTTTTTGGGGGGAGTAGTTTTTACTTAATATCAGAAAGATATTGCCTGATGGTGACCTGTAAGCTGTCGGTTAGGAAATTCAGGCCCGTATTGAATAGACTGCCTTTGCGGAAGGCTTCTACAGTACACTCCGGCCCGATCCTGTCGCCATAACGTTCTTTAACGGCTTCGATAGCTTTAGTTACTAGATCGTCGGTATAGCTTCTTTCAGTGAAAAGATATTTAATCCCGCCGTAAAGTTTATTAAATCCGGTTTGATTATACTCATAGCACTCTGAAAAGCTGTCAACGGCACCGATCTGGAATTGCTTTATAAGTTCATCTACTTCCGCTTTGGTCGGCCCGTCTGTCCAGCAGACGTTAATACAGGCTGCATCACGCGTCCGAACGGAGAATTTTGTTCCCTTGAAATTTTCTTTCAAAAGAATGCGGATGTTTTTAGAGGCGCGTTTGCATTCAAAAGGCTCCTGTGATTCTGTTACCAGGTTTTTATATTTATCATTACTGGCGGCTGTTTCTGCTTCCTGTTCTGTTATTTCTTTCATCCGCATTTCAGCCTGTTCCTGAAATTTATCAGCAGCGTTCTCAGCAACACGACGCATACGGAGTTCTGCAAGCGAAAGTACACGATCAAGTTTTTCCCAGCCAAAGCGGCTGGCAACTTTTTCATGCTTGATGGTCATACGATGAGGAATATCAAGGCGCGAGAACGTGTAAGAAATTACCCCGTCAGTTATTGAAATTTCGCTCACCGCTACAGGGTTACGATGAAAAAAAAAGCACTGGCCGATCTGATGGGTTTTAACAGTCATGAATCTACTCCTTAGCGTTGCCGATACCGGCTATTTGCGTGAAAGCACTATTGCTTCCCGACAAAACAATTATCCGATATTAGCCCTTTAAAGTCAACGCAAGTTAACACCAATATATTACTTTTTTATTTAATTTCAGTCAGATAGAATGAGTTTCTATTGATGCCCGGAGGGCATGAAAGCCGCCAGATGCGGTAAGGGGAACTGTGCCGGTCAGGGGCGGCGAGGCCCGCCGTCAGGCGGTTACGGCCCGGCATACCCTGCTAAACCCAACCCCCTTCCTGCTGAGCCGATCCGGCCCCACACGCCACGCAGCTGCTGCACAGCGCCCGGCCCGCCCGGCTGAGCGGGCTGGGTGACGCGCCAGCGGCACACAGGGCGTGATTTGTCCGGGTGTTGGGGAAAGGGGACGCCTGCGGCCCCTTGAGCCTACAGGCGCGTCTGTTCAGAACAGGCATAAAGCGTGGTTGTGAAGATAGCTATTTCAAAATGCACGGATGGCGTTGCGCAGGGAATTAAATTCCTCTTCTGAAACAAGATTATTATCGTAGAGTGCCTTGAGATAACCACTCATAAACTGTGATGCCATATTTTTATCAGCCGGTTGAATGTTACCTGCTAATGCTTCACGTTCCGTGTATTTGATTAAATCCATTGCCTTTTCATAAGCGGTACTCTCTGAATCTTTCATATTACTCTCCTATTACCTGCGTTTAGTGATTTGCGTCAGTGGCCGCCGCCCGCGTGAGCGGGGCGAGACGGGAACCGGCTCGATGCGCAGCACGGCAGAACGGCCCGAAGGGAGACGCCCGGTTTACCTGCCTACTATCTTAGTGTTTTGGATGAATTTACTACCTTTTCTTTCCATTCATCGAAGGAAAGTGAACTTTTATAATAACTCTTCCATTTTTCGTAATGTGAAAACTCGGCTTTTTCTATATCCGCTTTCTCAGAATTTAGTCTCTTCAAATTTGCAGCCTTGATCTTTAAATATCTTTGTAAAGAATCATACTTTTTTTTGCCAAACTTTGAGATCATCATCGATCTTTCTAGGCGCGTGTAAGCCTCAAATGCTAAATACACCCAACACTTTATTAATATATATGTCGTACCAAAACAGCCCATTGCAAGATTTATATTGCTAATCCAATCGCCGTCTAATGGATTTGAAAACTCAGTAGCGAGTTCGCCGTTTGGATTTGTTCTAGCAAAAACAAATTTTGAGACATACAAATAAGCATCCCGCAAAGGATTAAAAATATCTTGAAATACAAATGACGCCAAAGACCAGTATATGATCATCAGAATGACGCCGATCACAATTACAAAATTAATTACGCGGAATCTTGCATAATAACTACCAATTGTATTTTTCATGCAATTAACCCTTTAATGATTTGAAAAATTCGGATTTTTCAAGAATTTCTGCATCCGTATAATTCGGCAAATCAGCTTTAAGTAAAGCTATTTCATTTTTCGCATAAATTACACTTTCATCCTGAATTAGTGTCTTTTTAACACCATCTGCATTTTTATTGCTGTATGAGTGCCTGAAAACGACGTAAAAGCTTCCATCCTCTTTCCTGAATACAGATGTGTCCCAGCGGTGATTACCCTGTTTACGAAAATGATGATATAGCTGCTCTCCGAACCTTTCTAGATCGGCTTCACGCAGATTCATTTACTATCCCTGTATTTTCAATTTATCGTTATTGATTGGATATTTTGCCGCTTCTTTCAACACATCTTTAGCGTATGCCTCTGGCAACCATACGTTTACCAGCTTCAGAGCATTCCCCTCACTGCTATTGAGAGAAGCGGCCTGATATAATTCCCACACACGTTTTACAGCCATTCCAATACTTTGTTTACTTCTGTTTTTTCGTGCTGCAACATCAACCTGACTTTCCCCTTTCACTAAAACTGAATAAGCAATGTCTGTTGTTACTGATGCGAATGTTTCCATCAGCGGCAAAAGGTTCTGCCATTCCTTTTCACTGATCTGCCTTTTTTGTGCCATTAATTAAATCCTCAAAAATATGGATATGTAGAGGTTACAGATCAAGCTTTTTCAGGTCAACTATAGTTAACTTTAAGTTGGCTATAGTTGACATTCTACTGAAAAAGGGGCCGCAGTTGCGGCCTGTCCTTATTCTGTCTCAAGAAGGAATTTGCGAAACGCTGGCAGCTTAGCCGTTACGCGGGCCTTATCTTCAGGTGTGGCATTTTTCAGTTGCATCAGCCTTTCTTCAATACTGCGCAAAGTACGGTTTGATTCTTTCTGTACTTTGTTGATCTCGGTGAGCAACTTTTGCAGTGCGGCGTCTGGTACATCCTCACCAACATAAGAACGTAGCCAGGCATCGCCAGCCAGAGGGTCAATCAGCTTCATTAAAGTTTCTGCTGACGCCTCAAGCGCCCGGCGATCGGTGCGAACGGTTCCGGTTTCAGCGTCAACGCATATATCGTGCCAGTTGTCATGGAGGAAAGTTTCTCGATAGTTGAAGTCATTTTCCCCTGAAGCTGCGCGTTCGAGCAGGGCAATAATGCATCCTGGTGAACGGGTACGAAGCATGTAGGAAGTACACAGGCCAATGGCATTAATCATAATGCCATGAAGGCCCAGCGCCTCCTGACGGTATTCTGCGGCTAAGTCATCCTGCGCAATATCCTGCCAGCGCATCGCAAGAGCCCAGGCACTCCACAGCTGTAACGCCAGCTCGCGTTGTGCTTTCGTTGGTGCAATTTTTCCACGAAGGGCCAGCATTTTACGGGTTCCGTCATTCAGGGCTTTAAAGCTAATCAGCTTGGAACTTCTAACCGGCACCGCGTTATGCTCAAAATCAACGGCTCCAGCCAGGGCGGGTATGGTTTGCGCAAGGTGCATCGCCAGCTGGTTAACGGGATCATTATGGTTATACGCCATACTGAGAGCAGCGGCAGGTTTGCTGGCATTGTTATTGATGTCAGCAAAAAATTGCTGTCGCATCTCACGGGTAAGGCCAACAGTGAGAAGCAGGCTGATCGTATCTGTCGTGTTGGAGTAATTGCGCACAAAATCCATGATGCCTAAAGCCCTGTGCTGACCGTCAAAAAGTTTTAAATCGGCCTCCATCGGAATTTTTACAATACCGACGACCGGTGATAATTCGCTCGGAATGAACTGTACATCGCATTCAATATTTCCGGTAATGGATGGAAGGATATAAGGGATTTTATTTCGGGTTGCTTCCCCGGCATAGCCACTGATTTTACGGGCGCGGGTTTTATTCGCCTCCCGCTGGCTCCGGGACATAACATCGCCCTGGTCATCCATTGCCAGAAAACGCTTTAACGTCGTCATTGGGACTGTAAGCATGTATTGCACGATACCACCCTGAATTCCCTTTGTTGCCGGAAAATCGAAATAATATTGACTGTCATTGTTCATAGTCAGAATCCTTAATGCTGATGTTAGCCCGGCTATGCCGGGCATGATCATTATGAATTTATCAGGCTTTTACTTACAGCTTCACGCCAGTGCAGGGAATTAAAATAAGACAGAAATTCATCGTATTCCGGTTTATCGTCAGAGGGAAAGACAAGCTGATGGCAGAGAAGCCAGCAATCATCAAACTCTGTTTTAACCTCGATATAAAATTCATCATTTTCTTTCATAACGCAGGCAAACCACGGAAAACAGCAGTGCATCTTTAATTCTTCTTCGTCATCCTCCGTCACTTCGCCACGCACCTGAAACCAGATATAACCGGTGGCAATATCTCCCTCCTGAAGCTGATTGTAATTAAAGACTGGAGAACAATGTTCAATTTTAAAAATAAACCAGTCAAGATTAAAAAAACTTGCCGATGTCAGATGGTTCATAAATCTATCCTCAATAGCTTTTGTGCTGACAAAAGAATTATCGGATATTACGCGGCCAAAGTCAAACTAAGTTAACACTTAGTTGATATCATTTTACTAACTTTAAATGTATTTACCTGATTGTGCCTGCGCGCCTGTAGGCTCAAGGGGCCGCAGGCGTCCCCTTTCCCCAACACCCGGACAAATCACGCCCTGTGTGCCGCTGGCGCGTCACCCAGCCCGCTCAGCCGGGCGGGCCGGGCGCTGTGCAGCAGCTGCGTGGCGTGTAAGGCCGGATCGGCTCAGCAGGAAGGGGGTTGGGTTTAGCAGGGTATGCCGGGCCGTAACCGCCTGACGGCGGGCCTCGCCGCCCCTGACCGGCGCAGTTCCCCTTACCCGCATCTGGCGGCTTCCATGTCCTCCGGGCATAAAAAAGCCAGGGCTTACCTGGCATAAATTTCAGATAGTAGTGATTTCATTACTCAATAAAATTATACTTTGTGATGTTACGGGGTTTCCGCAAAGATCCCCCCGTAACGTTACCCCGGATGACCCTCTGTTAGCGCAGGGGGTTGTCCTCAAATAATGTGATTACCTCCTTCTTATCAAGCCTGTCTACCAGAGAACACGGCAGCCAGCGAATAAACCGGTTAGCTTTTATTTCTGCTGATTCTTCTGCATCATTAATGGCCTTAAACAGCTCATTTAACGCAAAGGATTTTTCGATAAGATCAGCAAGCTCTTTATATGCTTCTGACATATCACCCCCTTAAGGTGTAAGTTTTACCGGGTAATCAGGCTCACCGTCAGGATAGATACCTTTGAAATGAAGCTCGTCTTTACCTTCAATCATTGCGTCAATAATAGAATCCAGTTTTTCGGGTGTATCTTCCCCCTCCCTCAGTATTTCATTAGTTGAACAATAATAAAATGATACGTTTCTTTCATGTGGCTTTTTAAAAACTGGTCGGCCAAAGTCATCAAGCCCCCAGTAAATAAGGTCAGCTTTACACACCATATTTCTTCACCTCTTTTAAAGAACATTTACAGCGCATTCAATATACAAAATCCCCCAACTAAATGCAACATAATATGTTGCACTGATAGATAAAAAAAAGCGCCTCTAAGGGCGCTCTGTATTTATTGCTGTTGTTGACGTGCTTCAAGCTCCTGACGTTTTTCACTGCCCGGCGCACCGTACTCAAACTTATCGACAATAAAGCTGAATCCGTAAACCTGATTCTGACTTGCGTCAGTGTAATTATTGTTTTCAATATGAGATTCAACGATAAGCTGATCGCCCTTACGGCAGTTTTTACCGATCTGCTCCGCAGTCCATCCGAAAGCAGTAAACTGGATGCTAATAGTCTTGGTTTCGCGCTGCCCTGCGTCGTCGCGCTTACCAGGTTCATTGCGCAGAAGAGTAAATTTCAGAACTTTATCACCCTCCTTCATGGCTGGAGTTGCAGAAAGGCGACCTGAAAAATGAAATGCGTTAGACATAATAAGCTCCTGTAGTGGTTTGGTTTTTAACAACAACTTTCACTGATAAATATAGCGAAAATGGCGACAATAAGCAACATAATATGATGCTATATGAGTAATAAAATGTTGCTTGCTATGCAATGCTATGCCGGGAGCACATGGGATGCGCGGGTTACGGTAAAGGGGGATCAGAACAGGGAAGGGGATGTACGCCCCGCAGGGACTATTTTATTCGTGTGCTGAAGAAAGGGGCTGTATTGACTACAGCCGCGTTCCTGACGTTTTAAAGCGGCTGGTTAACCATCGCCTTATTAATCCTGTTGATTGCATCATTCATTTTCATTACAGCTTCATTACCCCTGCGAACATTAGGCACAACAATCTCGCTGGTTTTGGTAAACCTGTGTCCTACTCTCACGCGGTAAGATTTTGTCAGCCACGGAATAAAACCCGTATAGTAATTTGCATCAGCAATATCGCGCCATGCTGCACCGAATACACCTTTCGTCCAGGGGAAGATCCCCCGACGAACATATACCCCGTTCTCGTTGAGATAAAGCCGAACTTTACTGAGATAAATGACGCGTAAAATAAACCATATTGAAAATATCACTATCAGCACATATGGAATGAACCAGAGTCCAGTATTGTTCAGTACACTGGTAAGGCGGGAATCAATGGAAGCCTGTGCTCCGATCATCATCAAACATGCGCTTACCAGCACACACGTAGTTAATACTGGCTTTATATAGGCCATCCATGACAAGCGGTATTGCTCACCTTCTGTACTGTCAAAATCATTAGCTTCCATAGTTTCCTCCTGAATTATATTGATCACTATATCAAAACGGCTCATAGTTGCAACATTATTTGATGCACAATAATAAGATAATCACACTCCGTACCGATGCCCGGAGGGCATGAAAGCCGCCAGATGCGGGTAAGGGAAACTGCGCCGGTCAGGGGCGGCGAGGCCCGCCGTCAGGCGGTTACGGCCCGGCATACCCTGCTAAACCCAACCCCCTTCCTGCTGAGCCGATCCGGCCCCACACGCCACGCAGCTGCTGCACAGCGCCCGGCCCGCCCGGCTGAGCGGGCTGGGTGACGCGCCAGCGGCACACAGGGCGTGATTTGTCCGGGTGTTGGGGAAAGGGGACGCCTGCGGCCCCTTGAGCCTACAGGCGCGGTTCTGTGGCCTTACAGACTGCATTCACTGTAATTGGTATATGGCGCCAGGGTGATGCCGTCGGCGGAGTAACAGAACACAGACTGATTCAGTCAAATTTTCTGATCATGAAAATTCTGTTGAATAGCGAACTAACTTACTGTTTTGACTCTCTTTGCAAATTTGCCGGCACAGCTGGCCAACGCGCTGCAGAACGCCGGTCGCAGCTGCCAATATTCAGTAAAACTGAAGGTTATGCGTCAGTGGTAGCCGCCCGCGTTAGCGGGGCGAGACGGGAACCGGCTCGATGCGCAGCACGGCAGAACGGCCCGCAGGGCGACGCCCGGCTTAAATCATTTTTCCTCTTCTTTCTTCTGGTACGGTTCAGCCATTTTTTTTACCTGATCTGCCAGTTCTTCCGGCAACCAGACAAATACCGGCACCAGTTTTTCACTCTGGCTTTTCTCCAGAATTGAGGCAAACTTCCATACCGCCTCATAAACGGTTTGCCGTCCAATTCCCTCTTCCTTTGCGACCTGAGAAACTTCTTTACCATTTACCACAACGTTGAATACGAATTCTTTTGTTTTTGGATGCAAGTTTTTCAACGCGGGTTCCAGAGACTTCCATGTTTCCAGGCTGACTTTAGGAAGGGCCATAAATTTACCTGTATAATTTTATTAACGATCAAGATAAGGGTAACGAACAGAGGCAAAGCTCATTCTTAACAAAAGCGAATATAAATTAACTAACGTTACTATAGATTGTGTACAACTATAAAGAGGTAGGATGAGATACTGTTATCTCATCCGGTCTAGTAACCAAAGTAATAATAAATCTTTTTAACTATTTCTTTTTCAGCGCAGCCTTAAATGCGTCAGCATCGCGAAACAAAAAGCGCCGTCCAGCTTGGTGATTACTTGAAAGTGGTCGGGGAACTTCTACGCCGTTGACTTTGCCGGTGTGAGTAAGGGCGTGAATTAACTCACCTTCATCAATGCCAACATGCTGGGCGAACTCTGTTGTATTCAGCGTGATCTTATGCGAATTGAGCACGTCAGCCTTCGTTTTAATTGGCTTCAGGTCACTTTTCTCATACTCCTGGCGGGCGAGCCAGGCATCATGCTCTGCCTGAACACGAATCCAGAAATCAGGTTCAGTTTCAAACAAGCGCGCCAGTTTAACGCACACATCCAGGCTGACGGGGTGCTGCTTGCCGTTCAGAATCCGCTGTACGTGTACCCGCGTAAAACCCAACGCTTCGCCCAGCTCTATTTGCGTAACCGCATTAGGCTTCATGAATTCGTTCTTAAGCACTTCACCGAGCATCGGCGGCTCTACATGCGTCTTAGATTTCAATCTGGTGTCCTCACTGAAAGAGTCAAAGGAGCATATGATAACACCCAGAGTGGCGCAACAAATAATTATGCTGAAAGCATCATATTATGTTGCATTACAGGCCCATTTATTTTAATATTATCTGGCGGTGGCAAAGAAGGTCACTCGCTCTGAGCAGGCCAGCCCCGCTACGGAGACGAATGAAACTTTGTGATGTGGCAACTGTAAAGACGAACTTCCCGGAGGCTGATTTTTGGATCGTTCGTCGAGGCTCTTTAAAAAGCGTGGGAACACCTACCCGTGAATTTTATGCGGAGCACATCGGCATCAAGGTGATTAAAACTGACATTTTAATCCCTGACTATCTGATGATCTGTATGGAGTATTTACACAAACGGGGAATGTGGGAACCACGCGCTACAGGGAGCCTTTCGCTTGTTAACATTCGTGTTTCGGACGTTAAAAGTATTGAGCTTGTACCGCGCTAAAGAGGGGGGGTAAGCCCCCCCTTTAACGCCTGATAACGCGGCTACGTTATCAGGATGCGCCAGCAACTATTGAGGATAGAGAGTATGACGCAGGAAATGATTCTCGCATTTGCCCGCCATATGGTAAAGCGGATTCGGAAAGGTAAACGTGTAACAATAAAAATGCCGCGTATGACCGGCGCACAACTGGATATGCTGTTGCGTGCGCTGGAACGTGTACGCGGTTACGCACAGTAATACAATCAAGCCCTGCCGCCTGGCAGGGCTTAAAGGGCTGACTATGAACCTAAAAATAGACTTACCGTCCCTGGCACATCAGCGCCGGGCTGTTTATGAAAGCAAAATACACAGCGCCTGTGATGCGCTCAGAGCCAATCTGGATGCGCCGGTGTATAGAGTGCCTGACGCTGATAATGTTACTGCCTACAGCGGCGCACATCTAAAAACCGAGTCAGAAGGATGGCAGCCGCCAGAACCGGCAATTGTGGATGTATGGTTTCGCCAGTTTCAGGATGCACTACCGGACTATAGCAGCGATGAAAAGCTAGCCGCTTTGCTGGGTATATCCCGCACACATTCTATCCGGGAATGGCGTAAAGGAACTAAGCCAGTGCCATACGGTATATGGCGTCGCTTCCTGATCATGACAGGCCGTGTTGTACAGGAGATTACACCTGTGCTTGGATTTTTTGAGTAGTCAGTAAAAAGTCTTTGGTTAGACAAAGGAATTAATATGATCACACAAGCGCAATATAAACATGCAGGTAAGATGTTGTCTGTGTTGGATATGAATTCTCATGAGGAACTTTATCAAAAGTACCTAGAAGTCGCGTTAGATTACGAAATTGATAACGGATATTATTGCAGTAACTTTCGTCTGAACAATTCATTAATCTGCCAGCATCAGACAGTCATTCCCCGCCGTTCTGCCGGTTCTATAATACTTATTTGTGAACTTATAGTTGGGATTTTTTAAGTAGTCACAAAAAAGGCTTCTTATGAAGCCTAATTTTCTGTTATTTAACCAGTCGCCACACTGAAGATGGCACCTTATCAAAATTTTTCCCGACTGTTATTTCAGCCTTGCGGTGATCGTAAGCACTCATAAAATCTAATATCTCATGTGGCGCAACATTGTCCCGCATATGTTCAAACACCTTTTCAAGCGTCTCCAGTGAGCTGGAACGCCTGAATTTGAAAAGGTAATCACTTCTTGTCATTAATTTCCTTCCGTAATCATGTTACCCGACTCAATACGAATCTTTTTACCATAGTCAGCAACTTGTGCCTCGGCTTTTTCTTTCGCTTTTCTGTCATAATCTGACAGTAACTTTTTTAATTCAGGATCAGTGACTTCATTGTTAGGTGAATATTTGTTTGGTAAATATTCGTCTATTTTGGCTTCGCTATTTTTCAGGTAGACAGTAGAAAAATATGCGCTTCCCAACTGATAATCATTCACAGCTGTTCCGTCAGGAAAAATCAGCCCTGTTTTTTTACAATAAATCGCTTTTCCTTCAAACTCAGCCGGTACAAAACCAATATTGCGCCATCCTTTATTAAATGATGATGATACAAAGACAAGTCTGTATTTTGTTGGTTCACCACAGGGCAGAACCAGAGATTCTTTGTCTGAAGAAACGGTTTTATTGGCTAGATCATTAAACGATTTATCGTATGATTTAACACCTTCATAAAGTGACTTTTCGAAAGAACTAACTGCATCCATTGCTTCAGCGTTGCTGTCTTCGATAGTGCCTGCAATAGCCGCGCTGCTTAACAGTAATAATCCGCATACAGGAAATTTCATCACATTCATTGCCTAGCCCCAATGTTATTTAGAAAAACCACCTATGCACGATATTGCATAGGTCGTTACTCTTACTTATGCCCGGAGGGCATGAAAGCCGCCAGATGCGGGTAAGGGGAACTGCGCCGGTCAGGGGCGGCGAGGCCCGCCGTCAGGCG
This sequence comes from Pantoea sp. CFSAN033090, assembly GCF_001264395.1. NCBI lineage: Bacteria > Pseudomonadati > Pseudomonadota > Gammaproteobacteria > Enterobacterales > Erwiniaceae > Pantoea > Pantoea sp. CFSAN033090. The sequence goes on from NZ_LGYX01000027.1 coordinate 29,079, forward strand.
GTTACGGCCCGGCATACCCTGGCAGACCCAACCCCCTTCCTGCTGAGCCGATCCGGCCCCGCACGCCACGCAGCTGCTGCACAGCGCCCGGCCCGCCCGGCTGAGCGGGCTGGGTGACGCGCCAGCGGCACGCAGGCCGTGATTTGTCCGGGTGTTGGGGAAAGGGGACGCCTGCGGCCCCTTGAGCCTACAGGCGCGGTTCTGCTTCAACTGTCAGCCTCGGTAAGTGTCCCTTTGAATGGAATAGAAAAGGAATATTCCTCGATATCTATTGTTCTCAGCTCATCATAATTTTTTTGATGAACATTGATGAAGTATACATATCGCCCTCCTTATTGCAACATATTATGATGCATATTGTGCTTGGCCGACTTTGCTTATATGCTGTATGTATATACAGTATAGGAACGCACCATGAAAAGCGACTATGAACCATCACAGCGGCAAGGTATCAATACCTTCACGCGCTATAACGAGCTGGTCACAATCATTTACCTGGATGGATTTTATGACCGTGCAAGGGACGGTCAGGTGGTGCTGATACAGCGAAAAGATGGCCTGTTCTGGTTTGGCCGCACCTGGCCGGGAAGCTTTACCTTTGAAGTAGAAATACCTGTCACCATCCTTGAGGCATTCAATTATCTAGGGGCGCTGAGGGCTATGCACCTGGCGAATGAGACTGATGAGTTTTCATGTCAGGGAGAGCTACCCTTCTGAAAGGGTAGCTTTCCGGCCATACTGGATTAAAATCGCTTACTCAGCAGCTTTTTAGCCTTTGCCGCTTTGGGAGAAGGCTTTTCAAAAGAAAAATCTACTTTCCACGTTTCACTGTTAAGCATCAGCACCGCTTCAAATTTTTTGCCCTCTTTACCTTTGAACCCCTTCAGCAGATCCGATTTTCCTTTTAAAAGAAGCTTATCGATCTGAAGGGCTGAAATTTTCTTTTCAGCAATCACACGGAATACATGGAAGTCGCACTCATCATTGGTGCACTGAAATGTTTTTGCACTGACGCGCATTTTAGCGCTGCATTTGGGACAATTGGCCTTAAGCGATGTTAAGTCTGGCTGGCCGTGTTTGTCTGGCAGGGTATTAGTACAATCAGGGTAATTGGAGCAGGCCCAGAATACGCCATTATCACTTTTACGCTTTTTATATAAGCCACCGCATTCACAATCAAAGGTTTCAATGTGCAATGAACTTACATCGACCTTTTTAATCTGGTCAGACACAAAATTTTCTATGCCGTCCAGAAATTCATCAACACTCAACTCTCCATTTTCAATCATGACCTGTTGTTCGTGCCAAAGCGCTGTCATATCCGGCACTTTAAGTTCATAAGGCAGAAGCTGGATAAGGCTGAAACCCAGCTGAGTTGGCAGGATTTTTTTCTTATCAAAGAGGAAAAAACCGCGCTCTTCGAGTGTTTCCAGAATTTTACCGCGTGTGGCTGGCGTACCTATGCCGCCGCGTTCCCCTTTACCTTTACCCTCATCGCGGTTGATGAGCAGTTGTTTAAGTTTCGGGTCCTGGACATATTTCGCGACATTCATCAGATCATTAAGTAACGTCGCCTCTGTATAAAGGGCCGGTGGTTTTGTTTTTTCTTCCTTCACCGTCGAAGAGTCGCACTTGCCAGTTACGCCCTCGCTGAGTGAAGTCAGCGCAGTATAAAGGCTATCGTCAGTTTCGTTCTCTGCCCCTTTGTCATCGCTTGCAGAAAGCCAGCGCGTCCAGCCATCATCAATGGAATTAACCGCACGGGCGGTGAATGTGCGTTCATCGCACTGGAAATCAACCTGGACGGCGTTATAGCGTTTAGGGGGCATAAACTGCGCCAGGAACTGCATTGCAATAGCGCTGTAAACGCGCCATTCATCTTCTGTCATATTTTCACGATCTGGTACGGCAATCGGAATGATGCCGGTATGCGCACTAACTTCATCTTCATTAAATGCTGCACTCTTTCTGGTGAAGTCGAGCACACCGGCTTCCCGGATTTTTGCAAATTCATCTATCTGTGTAGTGAGTTTTTCAAGCAGCGGAGGGGCGGCTCTGAATTGCTCTTCAGTCAGATAATTACAGTCAGAACGGTTGTAAGAAATCGCGTTGTAATTATCACGTAAAGCCTGCGTTAACTGTAAAGTTCTTTCGGATTTGATGCCGTACAGGGTACTCATCCTGGCCTGTAAACCGGCTATGGAGAAAGGCAAAGGCACAGAGCTGCTTTTTTCCTGGACATCCACGCGTGAAACGACAATCTCTTTTCCGGTGAAGGACTGCGATAATTTGGTTGCTGCTTCTTTATCTGAAATGCGCTTTTTATTATCGACCGGTATATCAGTATCGTCTGGGAGAACAAATTTAGCTTTTACGGTCTTACCCTGAACATTCATATCGCCGTAAATTTCATAATAGAAGCTGGCAACGTGACTTTTATTAATCAGAGTACGGTTCACTATAAGTGCCAGAACGGCAGTCTGGACACGCCCAATTGAAATCACACCATCAAACCCACGTTCCCGCGCTGCGATGGTGTAGGCGCGGGTCATATTCAGGCCATATACATAATCGGCAACAGAACGCGCCAGCGCTTTCTGATACATGCCATAAAACTGTTTATTATCGCAGAGGTTAGCCAGCGCTTTTCTGGCTGCTTCCAGGTTCGGATCTTTCAGCAAAAAGCGCTGTACCGGCGAGGTGTTTTTGCAGTATTCCAGCACTTCATCAACCAGTAACTGGCCCTCTTCATCTGGATCTCCTGCATGAATGATTTCGCTGGCCTGGCTGATAAGCCCTGCCACAACGTCAAACTGATCAGCAGTGCGGGCTATGGGTCTGAGTTGAGCGGGCCGCAGCTTCATAGGCAGAACATCATTCGTCCACTTTGCATATTCAGGATTAATTTCGGCGGGAGTGACAAGCTGTAGGAGGTGACCAACACACCATGTCACTTTATCGTTACCGCACTCGATAAAGCCTTTCTGTGAGCGACCGTTCCCCAGTGCCTCCGCGATAATCTTTGCGTACTGAGGTTTCTCAGCAATAAACAGTCTCATAAAATCTCCTTAAAATTGCTTGAGCGCTATTCCGGCGGTCACAATGGCTTGTAACTGGTGAGTGGGGAGGTAATTACTGTAATCTACTCTTACGCTCTTAAGTGATTCACCGTCGCTGATATATCTGGCTTTACAACTGATAAAGTCCTTATCTACGCAGACACCCCGGAATAAAGGCTTAGAACCTCGATCATAAAATTCACGTCTTTCAGCATCAGTCATTTTCATTACTAGCCGGTTCAGATAACGTGACACCAGAGCAAATGGCCGCACGGCTTCGATTTTCTCTCCAAAATCAATAATGCCCCCTTTAAGGATTTTAAATTTTCCGCTGGTCATCACCAGAGCGCGACTGGGTTTTAAAGGGATAGTCCATGTAGCATAAAATTTATAAATGCCGCGTTCCTTTTCTATCCATGCTTCACCAACAAACTCAGCAGGATCATCAGATTTGTCATCAGTGGCAATATGTTTATATTGCCCTAAAAAGTAAGTGTCACCTACTTTCATATCGCGTATCTCACGCTGACACCATAATGGCATATGGCAATAACGCATCAGGTCGTAAACAGTTTTAACGGAATGAACATTCATGAATAACCTCGCTAAACAAGCAATCAGATTTACCAGCCAAAGGGATATGCAGGAAAAGTAAGCCAGCTCTCAATCGTGTATTCACTATCTTTGTTCCAGTAAAGGTAATAACCTCTTTTACTGTAGAGAACAGGATGATCGCCAATTGTCCCGATGACCTGCGCATCAGTTAATAAGTTCGCAACATAAGCTTCTGGTTCAAAAGAACTGGTGATATTCTTCGTGACGTAATCTTGGCGTGAAAGAGTTAATATTAAATTTCTGTCGTCTTCGGGATCATACATTTCACCAGTAACTATATTGAACCCATTTCCGACTGTAGAACCGGTTAAAGCGCGGCTCTCAAAAAAATCCCATTGATATTCTTCAATAGTAACCACATGCGCACTAACAATCTCTTTAAACTGCTTTAAAAGCTCTTCTTTATTATCGTAATTAACTCTTTCAGGAAAGCTGATAAGAATCTCGGCTATCTTATGGTCTGAATGATTAAAAAGTGAGGTTATACGCTCTTCATCGTTGAAAGAATCTTTGAAATGTGAAACATCAAAAATAAAGCAGGATTTATAATTATAATGATCTGTAGCGAACAGCTCCTGAAGATCTCTGCCATGTGTAACGGCATAATCACTGACGCGTTTATACAGGGCAGAATCCACGTCATAATCTAACTTTAACTGTGCGATGCTTTCAGTCATTGAAGAACAGGTAAATGCATCTGCACTGATGAGCAGGTGATCATATACCCGCTCAGAAATTTCTCTTTTCTGCTGGTCGTTCATAGGGTACAGCTCCGTTATCTTTTTAGAGAACCGTGAGGACGTAAAAAATTTATTTTTTGCGTCGGAGGGGTTGGGCAAGCCGCAGGCGCGACAGGAATATCTGTAAGGCCACAGAACCGCGCCTGTAGGCTCAAGGGGCCGCAGGCGTCCCCTTTCCCCAACACCCGGACAAATCACGCCCTGTGTGCCGCTGGCGCGTCACCCAGCCCGCTCAGCCGGGCGGGCCGGGCGCTGTGCAGCAGCTGCGTGGCGTGTGGGGCCGGATCGGCTCAGCAGGAAGGGGGTTGGGTTTAGCAGGGTATGCCGGGCCGTAACCGCCTGACGGCGGGCCTCGCCGCCCCTGACCGGCGCAGTTCCCCTTACCCATATCTGGCGGCTTATTTAAAGACCACGCAGTTTACCGAACTTGGAGAGCAGCTTATCTTTTATGCCACCGTCAAGCGTCGGACAGCCGCCTAAGAACTGTTTACGCTTTTTAAGGGTCTTACTGGGGTCAAACCCGTGCCTGCCGAACTTACTTATCGAAAAGAATTTTTTAATCGGTGAGCGGCACTCGCTGCCGCCAGATTGTCCGACGAGTTCACCATACAGGCAGAAACCGACAGTACAGGGATCACTGGAATCTACCTTCTCTTTACCGGTCACACCCAGCTGGCCGATATCCCAATTTGATTCATCAGTAAAATTTTCAGAATCAGCATGTGCCATGCCGGTAACGGCCATGACCAGTACAAGGGCTGTTAGCGTTTTTTTCATGTTCATGGTGTTTCCTAGTTCAGGGTTGTGTGATTAGGTTTTGCCGTATTACCTGTTTTTTCATACTGAGGACGCAGCCGCACTTTGCGGATTGAATTATCACTGCCGGAGAGAATTTTCTGCACGTCTTCAGCCGTAGCTTCCGGTACTGACGGGAGCGGCATATTGGCGCGGCTAGCGAGTAATTCGTCCTCATACCACATGATTTTGCGGGCGTAGATTTGTGTGCTGGGGTTATTTTTAGTGGGCTGTATAAAGATCAGTTGATTTTCATACGGCATATCCTTGATTTCCTGCGGCATCATCAGCGCACGCGGATGCTTACTTTTATTACGCGAACGGGATGAACTTTTACCGAATGATTTACCATCGTTTTCGTCGATATACGTGGTTGTACCTAACCGGTCACTGTACTCCCTGGCATCCTTATCATCTGCCGGTGCAAAGACGATTTCTATATGTAACGCTTTAATCATGGCGTTTGCTCCCTCATGGCCGTAAAGGTCATTAGAACGCAGCTGTTCCTTATTCTGACAAATAAGCAGGAAACGAATGTTGTACTGACGCATAAGAGCAGGCGCAATTTTCAGGGCCTCAATCACTCCCATTACCGCCAGCTCATCCATGACCAACAGCACCTGATATTTAAGTACCAGTTCCCCGTTTTCATCAACCGGCCCTTCTTCGGGAAGTTCGTAGGCGTTTGACTCAATAACATGGGTAAAAAAGCTGTTCATCAGAAATGCAAACTTCTTCATTTCTGACGGTGCAGAAGGGATCGAGAAAAAGATACTCATCCGTTTTTTTCTGACATCACGGAAATCAAAATCACTGGCTGAAGTTGCATAAGCAACCGTAGGTTCGGAAAACGCCGCCATTTTTTCGTCGAGTATGCCCGTAACTATCGGGAAGCCTGATTCACTTTGTGACAGCGTGACGATACGGCCCATTTCACGCTGTGTTTCCTCAGAAAGAGGGTGATCGGACTCGTTACGCATATCAATTGTTTCGCGTACCCATTCACCTAATTGCGTTCCTTTAGCCTGCAAGCGATAAAGCTGAGCAGGGTTACAGGGAATGCTGGGCGTTTCCAGCATATACAGCAGCAGGGCATTAAATATCCCCCCGGCTTGCTGGTAAAAACCGGCATGTTTAGGGTCTTTCGCTACAAACCAGGACGCCGAAAGTTTTTTGATATCACCTAACCGGTAAAGTTCTTCCCGGCGTACATAATCAAACGGGTTATAACGGTGAGTTTCAAGAAGATGCGGTGAAAAACGGTAGCATTCATGGCCCGCAGCCTGCCGGAAACCTGCGGTTTTCGTCCAGTTCTCCATTTTTGGATCATTTACGATGACCGAATCAGGATAGGTCAGCAGATTAGGAATGATTATCCCTACCCCTTTACCGCTTCCGGGCGGTGCGGCCAGCAGTGCAAACGTCTGTCCATAACTAGCAAGGTATTCGTCTTTTTTAGGATGGCGACCTATCAGTAAAGCCGGTTCACGTAATTTTGCTTTAAGTTTCCGTTGCGGGTTCGTTTTCTTTATTTCAGGAGCTTCAGTAGCGGTTAGCATATTTTTTAGTCCTTATACGGCCCAACGTATTTCAGGTGTTCCATTTCTTTTTTATTGGCAAATCTGGCATCACCGTGTAACGATTTCTTGTCCTTCATAAAAATCATGGCAAGGAAGATCCCGAACGGAACAATAATAAACACCGAAAGCACGAATGCAGATAAAGCACCAAAAAGAAAAGGTCGCGATGTTGGCGCAAACTCAGTGAATCTAAAAACAGTTGTAATATCGTATGTAGCGATACGGTCAAATAAAAGAAACTGATACAGATAACTTGAGACAGCCAGACCGATAACAGTGAACAACGCAATAAAGAAGAGAAAGAAGAGAATATTACCTAATGTTTTCAAACTAGACCTCTCGACAGAATCTCAAGTTTTTCTTCAGGAATATAGCTTGCTTCATAAATGTGGGTATCTTTCATGTAAATAACCAAATCAAAAGACGTTTTAATTTTGTTGAGGATGTAATCAAAAGAAAGACCGCCACCGATTCCACTTTGCTTTACCAGATCGGCAGTTCGTGTAAAACCTTCCAACGTACCATCTGCGTGACAGGTCGTAATGGAACCGGGATGGCCCGTATTTAATAAGGTGATGTAATCCCATACCTCATCGCCGGTAATCTCCGCAAGAAATACATGATCGGGTTTCATACGCATCGCCGCTGTAACCAGCTGCTTGGATGTTACATAATCGCCGTAGATGAGGTGAACATGATTAGGATGATAAGGCAGCTTCAGCTCGTTCACTTCTTCAATAGTGAGCATACGGCGAGAGGGCGGGTAAAGGTCTACTATCGACTTTGCAAAAGTTGTTTTACCTGATCCTGTCCCTCCAAATATGATGATATTAAGGCGATGCAGAACGGCGGCATTAAACACATATCGCCAGTTTTTTCTTTTGATTTCTGATTTTAATTCTTTCTGCCAGCTGTGAAGCTCAGTCTGCGAGTGCTCACGCACCTCTACGGTATCGAACCGTCCAGAATTAATATAGTCGTCCAGGGTAAACCGTGTCAGGCTGGGTTTCCTGAACGTCATTGATATTGTATTTTTGTTACAGGCAGGAGGGATGACTAAAAGCCCCCTTTCCTCGCCTGGCAGCTCCACGGTTTTTACGGGTGATTGTGGGTTAATATCCCTACCATGATAAGTACCCATTGCTTTTGCCATACTCATACAACTCGCATAGGTAAGGCTTGGTTGTTCTTTTTTCTGCCATTCACCGTTACCCGGAAGAAACCACATTTCGCCCGGCCTGTTGATTGCCACGTCGCTAACACCGGGTATATTCAAAAGCTCATCAATGCCGTGTACTTTCAGCATCCCATTGATAGCTTTATCTGCACCTTCATAGCCGCTCATATATTCACCTTATCCTGAACATTAAAAAGAGGGGGGCAACCCCCCCATTTTATTTAGTGCATCCGCAATCGTCGAAATTGATATTCGTATTTTGAACTTTATGCACTTTATATACGCTCGAAAAATCAATGTCGCGCATCACATAAACGTTAATAGTTTTAGCCGGTAAAACATAACCTGTAGGCGGGATATTGATTGAATTCTCCAGCGCTTTATTAGCCATGTCATTAGCGTTTCCTTCACTGTTATTGACCTGGTAATCGCTGGACTTCTGCGTACTGTTGCGGGCTGAGGCAAAAACGTCCTGAATAAATGCCAGCATAATTGAGTTACCAAAACGCGCTCCCCAATGGTTATCAACATAGGCATCAATACCCGCAGATCCCATAGGGCCGACAGCAAGCGAGGCAAAGTCTGCCTGAATACCATCATCCCCACGCGCACCACGCAGGAGAGTAAAGGACGAGAATACTTTTCCTTTCCCCTGCGTCAGCTGTACGTTCATTTCACCGGAAATCACATCACCCTGACGTATGAGAAGGTTTTTACGGTTATCCGAATAGATGTCCTTAGTTACCGTACAATCCACTGGTGCCGGATATTCACTGATAATCTCTTCCTTAGTCGTACAACGCAGATTTGTACCGCGTGATAGCAGGAAGTCACGGTTCGGCATTTTGTACGCCTTACCTGGTGAAAATTTGGAGTTACGCATGTGAGATTCAAGATATGTCTGGCCGCTGCCGCTGCTTCCTCCGTTATCGTTGTCACCGGCACCGGCACCGGAACCGGAACCGAGGGCCGGAATCTGAGCCGCGCCCTGTCCATTTGCAGTGGCCCGAATATCATCAAGTCCGTCATCCTCGCCTGAGTTGTTACTTCCTCCCGCAGAGGTGGTCTGGCTTGCAGGAGCTGAGCTACCTGAACTGCCTGAGCTGCCAAATGACGCGCCTTTTGGATCGACCATGACACCTGGCTTCATTTTGCGCTGCTGCGGGGTCAGCGGCTGTTCACCGCCCTGTGAAGCAGTAGCCTGTTTGTCATCCTCACTGTATGAAGCAAAGGGATCATCAACCGCTTTAGTGTCATCCTGCTTGGCTTGTTTCTCCTGCTTCTCCCTATCCTCCCGTGCCTGACGCAACCTTTCAGCTTCTTTCTTACGCGCTTCAAGTTGTTCCTGATAGCGCGATACCTGATTATCCTCACTGACGGGCGTCAGTGCCGGGTCAGCGGTTGCTGTAGAATCTGAGGAATTCTTTTTATCGCCCTGAATAGCACTCATAGCAACCCAGAATATTCCCCCTATAACGCACAACATGAACAGGACGATCATCACGGTAAAGATTATATTGCTGGTTTTCTTCTTACTCTTTCTGTTTGAGGAAACATCAAACTGGCGAGCTACATCCTCTTCGCTTAACTGGTCGTTTTTATTTTCTTCACTCATTTCCTGACCTCCAACCAGTTACCGTTACTTGTACCGGAATAGTTATAACCGAGATTACGCGGCGACTTATTAACCACGCCTAAAACCTGATTATCCAGCCTGATTCGGAATTCAGGCGATGTTTCCTGAACTACATAAATATCATTATCCATTGAAGGATTTACCAGATATTCCTTACCATCTGCGCGTTTAGCGTAAACCTGCGGAAGATCTTTATTTGGATCAAACTTAAAGCAGGTAAAACGTCCATTATCCCAGACCTTTATCGGCTTGAGAGCTTTATCACCATACCCGTAGTAATTAACGTTCTGATATGTCCCTGCGCATGGGTTTCGGTTAAGTGCAATGCCTTTAAATGGTGTTTCAGGTGTTTGCTTAGGCGCTGGATAGTTAAACCGCAAGATATACGTCATATTCTCTGCCGATTTTGAAGTAACCAGATCGAAAGCGTAAGTGCGGAGGTTGGTTGAAATGATGAGGTTTGTATCAGGCATCTCAGCAATAGGTTTAAACACAACCTTATTCCCGGCACCGTTAATCCCCATATCCCAGGCATCTTTATCGCCGGTAGCAAAAATCCCGTCTATATCTTTAATCGTTTCATTAGGACTTAACTGAATTGAGGTTGCCCGACCTACATAAGTGCTAACGCGGTAAACTTGGTCTGGATTATACATTACCGACTGTATACGACGATCATAGCGACTTCCGGTTCCTGATTGTTCTGCACAGGCGTAGAAACTCGCCCCTGCGCAGGTTAAGACCAGCGCAAGGCAAATCATATTTTTTTTCATGCGTTGTCTCTTATTTAAGTTGCTGAGGTGTACCGAATTCCAGAACATTCAGGCCGAGCGGGTTAACATCTGCGTCGACTTTCTGTTTAAAGTCATATGTGACAAAGACGAGCCATTGTGTTTGAGGGAAATTCGCATCAGGCTCACCACGCGCATTAAGAATGCGTTTAGTATATCGAATCTGAGCGACCTTGTTTTTATCATTGGGCGGTAACTCGGTGAAATAGATATCTTTTAATTCGATCTGCGCGTTTTCACCTAGCTTAGCCATATATCCAACCGGAGAAGTCTGGAAATCACTATACCTTTTATAAACACTGGCGCTGGATTGACGCTTAATAATATCATCATTTGAATGCACAGTTGACCAACTGTAACTTTCATGAAAACGAACATAGTTTTTAACCAGAAATTGCGTCATCACATCTTCAGAGTTTTTAGCTGAATTTGCGCTGTATTCGTTTGGCCTCAAAACATCTACATAACCCGAATTGTTATCCACACGAATCAGAAACGGCACAGTTTGTTTTAATGGTGTCAGACCAATCAGAGCAGCAACCAGACCGAAACAAAAAACAATAAATATGCCTGAAACAATCTGCCATGTTCGCGTTTTTCCCTTCGCCAGTTCCAAACGGTCACGCTCAAAAGCTTTATAGTTACTGAAATGCTCTTGAGTGATTTTATTTTTTTCTCTCTTTTCGGGTGAGGTTAACTCATCTGTGTGCTGGGTTACGGCCTTTTCTTTCTTAAAGATCTCTGTCAGGTTCATTTCATTACCTCGCTGCTATTAATAGGGAATAGCTCACCCTTCGGTTCTTTAAGTTTCGGTGGCGAACTACATGCGGTGAGAATGAAAGAAAGGAAACACACACAAAGAACACTCATTTTAATTTTCACACTATCCCCCAATTTTTTTACCAACCATTTTTCCGAACAGCTTACCTGCATTATTACTTGCCATTTGCCTTGCCTTTCCGCCGAGGTTTTTAGCAAGCTGCACAGGGCGGCCCACGAATGGCATACTTGCAAGACCATCAGTGACTGCGCCAGCATGTCCACCAAATAGACCAGATGCAAAGGCAGGTATAGCCGCAGACAATACAATAAAGGCCGAGAACACTAGCAACATGACAATACCGTCAGAAAGCGTCAGAGCCTGATCATTCAGTTTATTGATTAGATTTTCCCGCACAAAATCAAACTGAATAGTTATACACACGACAAAAAAGAACTGCGTTATACAAAAAGTAAATATTCCTCCGAGCCATGAATAAAACCAGCTTGCAAATTGAGGGAACAACAGGAAGAGAATGAATAAAGGCCCAACAATAGCATAAAGAACAATCGCTATTTTATTGACAATCAGTGTTGCCACCACAACTGATAAAAATGGCAACGCGCCAAGTATATAGAAAAATATTGCCAGCAAACCCAAAAGCAGTGCGCCGGGATGCGCAATTGATGGTAACGCATCCGCAGACTGGAAAACTGTTTCTACGGTTTGAGATAAAATATTATCTACCAGATTACTCGCATTTTCTCCGTTACCGATAACTGAACTGGCTACATCATCGGGTAAATCAATAATTGCAGGTGCGACAGTGTTTAGATAAAAACCATTACCCACTGCTACAAAGGTGACGGCGCAGCATTTGAGCATATTCAGCATCCAGTCGCGGAATACATGATCAATGCCCTCCCATACATAAACCAGTAGTTTGCACAGCATATAGACCATATAAAGCCCGCCCATAATGCCGCCAATAAAAGTTATAAACCTGGATACGTCGGTCGCTACAGCCGCTTGTGTAGCCTTGTCGATAGCTGCAAACAAGGTTGATGCGATAGTAATATCGGCCATATTACACCTTTAGCGTTTCCGGTAGATTTTACCCGCGTAAGAAAGAGTTCCATCTTCGTTTATTGCGATGGGTTCGTTAAGTTCGTTTTTAAGAATGGCTTTTGTATCGGATTCCATATCTACAGCGTAATGCCGCTTTTCAACGAATCCGCCGAGATCGGCCTGGTAGAAGGCTGAAAGGTTACTGTCTTTATCTTCTTTAATCTCGATTGTGACCGAGCCTGGTTTGTCTTTCACCCACGTACCAACGAATTTATCGCCTTCAGGTTTGCAGCCGGTAAGGGTGACGAGTGCAACAACCAGTAATGCTACGAATTTAGTTTTCATTTATTTTTCCTTAATTAATTTCATCTACAGGCCGTGTTGGCTGCTTACGGGTTTTACCAGCGTAGTAATCAGACATATCCTGCGCATATTTCGCATCGTTCATTTTTTCTTTCTGTTCCATCAACAGGCGCGTGTTTTGCAGCTGCACCTCCTGATTTTTCAGCTCCAGCTGTTCATCCTGGAAACGTAAGGCCAGATCTGCTTTCTGTTGCGGTGTAACAGCCGTGTTTAACGCATTTCGCATTGATGATAATCGCTTAATGCGATTGGCTGACGCATCGTAGCTCTTCTCAAGTACCCCGGCCTGTGCAAGCAACCTGTCAAACTTAGCCTGCACCCCTGGGTCACTGCTGGTAAGACCATAACGACTGCGTAGGGAACTCAGGTTGCTGGCGTCATCATAAAGATCGGCCCAGTCTTGTGTAGGAAACAAATCACTCACATTATCATCGCGTAACCAGTCGCCCAGGTTAGCGTTGCCCTTCACCATACCCTCATATTTTTCATACTGAGCCTTAGCCTGTGCAATGGCATTTTTAGCTTCGTTCAGCTGAGCCAGTGCTTCTTTAGCCTGTACCATTGACTGCTGCGCTGCCTGCGTGATCCTGGCAACGTCAACGGACGGTATACCCGTTGAGTAGGCCGGAGTGCTGAGTGCAGCGACTAAAACAGCCAGCGTAGTAAGTTTGGTTTTACGCATATTCATATCGTCTCCGTTAATCTCTGGCGTTCTGACGCTTCAGGAACTCCGGCATCCAGATAGCAGGATCGTCAGTTCCCAGCTCCTGACGTAACTCTGCGGCTTGCAGAGCGTTGCGTTTGGTTGTTGATAACATAGGAAGGTAATATTTAGCTTTTCCTTTAAGATTGAAGTCACAGATGACGTTAGTTTCACCCTGCGAGAAGATGAACTTACGGCTTGTTCGGCCCAGCTTACGGAGCGCATCAAAGACCGGGCGTTTCATACCGGTTTTTTCGTAATCACCCCAATCAGCATTATTATTTGGAAGGTAATATTTTGTCCCGACCTGCTGGAATACGTCTTTTCCGAGTTTCGACCTTAGAGCATGTTCCGGGTTCTGCGAACTCATCCCTATAATCTCAAGGCGCATACGACCGGCCCGAAGAATATCGCCAATCTTATCAGCCGTTGTGTCATAACTTAATGGCACCCAAAACTCTTCTACGAGGTTAATCAGCAAACCGCCGTCGCGGTGCATCACCTTTTTGTAGAAGAACAGTATATTAAGAATGGTTTCGGTTACTTCAGGGTTCTTTTCACGATATGAGTTATCCAGAATATCTGTTGTGTCGAAAGCAAGTCCACGCTGTGAACTCCCTACTATTTTTTCCGGGTTGAATGTATTAACAGGTGCATCAAGCACCCATGAATAAACCCCTGAACCAGATTCAGTTTCACGGCACCATTTTTTAAGGCGGCTACGCAGATCGCCGTCAGCGCGAGGTGGAATGATACTGTAAAGAAGGGACATTCCCCGTTCTTCTACAATTGCATGGTTTAACACAGTCTCTATACCCAGCTGTATCTCCAGCTGCTCAGTTTCAGAGGTTTTTTCCTTGCCGCCAGCGCAGCTGATTACCAGCTCATTAAGGAACTGAACTAACGAAATGGATACTTCCATCTGAAAAGGGTTCCAGCCTGTCGATACACCGGCACGGACAACGTAATAAGCAACGTTAAGGTTTCTTAAAAAGTTTTCCATTGAGCGGTTATAGTCAATGCCAAACCACAGTGGATCATAACGCGAGTAAAAATTTGCAATAGTACCGAGTAGCGTAGTTTTACCGGCTTCAGACTGTCCCATTAAAACAAAGTGGCCCGCGTAGGGTTCACCCCGAACATCCTGCCCTTCAAGAGAGTCCGTAGTATTGGATGAATAAACGCCGCCTTTATCAGTTGCAAGCGGCATTAATGCTGATCCATCACCCAGGGGGTTAAGTTTCTCTTTACCGGCGGGCATACCATGCAGAGAAAAACCAGCGACTAGATTTTCAGTTGTTTTTTCTGACTGATAATGCAGATCGTTATAACCGGGGACAAGCGAGAGATAAGTATAAACATTGGTCACGGTACTGCGCACAAAGCCAGCCATTCCGAACTTACTTTCCATTGTCGTGCCACGGTCAAAAGCCTGCGCCTGTGAATCCCCATAAACAATCAGGCTTGCCGTATAAAGCCCAAACTGTAATGCACCATCCGCTACTTTACCGGCTGCTTCGGCAAGTCTAAGTGTTTCGTCAGTATCGCCCTGTGCTCCCGAAAGGTTATTGTAATGCTTGGACAGACGGTCGCTCATTTCATTGCGTCGGAGATAATGAAATGTCTGAACCAGAATAAATTCAATATTCTGCTCCATTGCATCATCAAACATGCCGACGCGGGGTTTTATCGGAAAATCCCGCATGTCGTAGGTTGTAGCATAACGCTTACCACCTCTATTCGGATGTATCTCGATAAAATCATAGTTTTCGAAACTGGTCACACTATCAATCATGGCATCCGAGATTCGTGTGGTGTCAGTCAGTATACATTTCTTGCGATATCCATTGAAATAATAGAATAGCTGCTCGCATATTTCACTGTAATAAACTCCATTCTCTTCCCGCACACCTAAAACTTTAGGCTGGAAAGGCGCTAACATATTCTTTGCAAGTTCCAGATATTCTTTCATTCGTGCTTCAGCAAAATCGAGATCGCTATACTTAAGCACTAGAGCGAATGAATAAACGGTTTCCATACGCTCACCAGATTTAAACTGGTTTAAATAAGCATCGGTAAAATCCTGAACTATTTTATTGCCAAAGGAATAATCAAATTCCTTCTGTACTTTATGACGCCCCTGATAAGTATGAATCAGGAGGTTTGAGCCTTCTTTTTTTCCTAAATTAACAAAAAAGTCATTGAGACTATCTGCATTAATATTAAGGCGTGAATTACCTTCCGTTTCATAAGGACAGCCCCGCAAAACAACCATTGCCATGACGCGATCTTTATTCATCGTGGCTATTTCCGGTGCTATATGGAATTTTATCTGAGGGGCGAGTTTATCAAACGGTAATGTTCTCTTTAAAGCATTCTTAAGCATTTAATCACCGTCATTCTTCTTTTTACGTTTATCGAATACGAAAAATATTGCCTGTCGGGTACGCAAAGTGTTTTTCCAGTTTGCATTGTACGGGGTCAGGAATAAGTTTCTTCCGTGCGTTATATTTAACCAGATGCGTTTCATGCACTTTTCGTAACGCTTCATAGCTTTACTATCAAGCTCACATAGAATGCGCACAACGATAAATACAATCGCTAAGAACACAGACCATACTATTCCCACTTTCCAGCTAAACAGCAGAATCAGCAAGAAAGTGCCTATGGTGATGAGAAAGAATATAACCGCAAACCAGTAGACAGGGACGCCCCACACCAGGGCCTCCCTCTCAAGCGCGTTATAGGTCAGATATTCTTTAAGCTTTTCTTCTTCCATACGCGCCCTTAGCTAGATTTAGACACCGAGAGTGGATGTTGCGTAAGCAGACCACGCCCAGTTAATAAGGGCCACTGCGGCACCACCAACCAGCGCGATGGTCAGGATTTTTACAAAGTCCCCAACATCTTTCCGGTCAAATTTCCACATGATAGCGTAATAAGAAATCACCACGGTACAGACCAGGCCATCAATGACGTAAACAACCGTTCGGGCAAGGCGAATCATTTCATAAACCTTACTGGCATCGTCTGCAAATGCCAGACCTGGAACCATCGCCAGCATGAAAGCGAGAAGGACTTTAATTCCAGTATTTTCTTTTTTGATACCCATAATTTTACCTTGTTAGTACGATTGAAAAAAGTTACCGGCCCTGCTAATTCAGCGCGGTTTGATTATTATCTTCGTCCTGCGAAACAGGAAATTGTTTTAACACATCCCAGCTTTCGTAAGTCACTCTCCTTTTTGGTTTAGCCTTTTCAGGCGTTGATGTTGGTGTATTGTCTTTATCGCCTTTTGAGTCTTCAATGAAATCATTGTCGGTTACAGCATGATCAAGGCGTGGCACCTTTGCCGCAACGATACGCTGTACATAGCTTTTCCCGTCATATTTCTCTGGCATAAACCCACGAATAAAGTTGTTACTGTAATAACAGGAGAAAGAGCGGAGTAAAGCTGCCTGCTGATCGGTTGTTTCTTTAGTTGCGCGGTTAAAGCAATCCAGTAAAACCTTTTGCGCTAACTTCATATTTTGGCATGGATCTAAAACTTCTTTTGCAGTAAGGCCGCCAAAATTTGATTTATTGATCTGGCCCAGCCCGATACTGTAATTAAGGCCACGCTTTTGCAGATTTGCTATTACAGCAACAGCCTCATCGAGTGATTTAGCCTGAATAGAAGCAGGCGGCTCGACCACTGCAATAGCGTAAGGATTAAAGCCGGATTCAGTTTTCACAATACGCGCCAGTGTATCGGGATCAACGTTAGGGGCGCATTGAGCTGCTAAAGCCAGAAAGGCTGTTGCTGCAATAGGCATCATTTATCCTTATTTTGGAGCTGGCGCACCATTTCAACCTCAGCCATATCAGAGTAATGGTCTATAAGGAATTGGAGGAAGTCGCCAGGTTGAACGGAAATGTTTGTTTTCTTGGTGATCAGAACAGCGTGTTTATTGATGTTATCCCGGCGTTCGTTTCCGACATACATCACATTGGTTTTGGCACGACTGACAATTTTTTTAATACCGGTAGCGTTAGTGGGCATTGCCTCTCCTGTAGAAAAAAGTTAAGCCGCCCGTGGTATCGTGCCGGGCGGCTTAGAATCATTCCTTTTTAATTTTCAGGCTGCGTTAAGATAATTAAGCAACTCTTTAACACGCGCATCCTTATCATTCAGTTCAGTCATTCCGGCAACTGTTTTATGTAAGGCTCTTGGGATTCTTGCGATCTTACTGTCGGTGCAGTAAATCTGATTTCCGTCGCATTCAACCTGAAGCGCGGTTATTACCGCCTCTGGAATTACTTTTGGTTCTCCACCAAACCGAACAAAATAATTCACCCCAGGACGCTGGGTTATCTTTGTTGTGTGAACAAGTTCAGGATCGAATCTGACAAATAAATATCCTTCAAAAAGTGGTTCCTCACGGATTCGCTGACAATTTTTCTTGTCGGCGCGGGCTTTCAGTACCACTTTCTTAGGGGAATAACATTCGATTGCCAGCCCGGCTAATCCATTCAGGACTTTGTTATAAATCCTTGCCTGATAATTGAGTAAATACCATGCATCCATTTTTGCCTCCAGAACCCTGCATTGTTCACGCTTCGCCCTGAGAAATCCCTCATGAGCGTTCAAAAAAGCTTCGCCCTGAGATATCCCCCATAATTTCGGAAAGTAATTAAATTGTCAGAAAGTGGAAAAGCTTGTTGGTACTCATTATACCAAAACTTAGAACTACAAAAAGCATACAAGCCGCATATAAAGGCGGGATTACGGGTTTAAAGCAGCATAAACAACCGTCATACTTTTAATTACCAGATCATAGATCTGACATAAATCAATTATACAAAACAAACAAACACCTTACAGATACCTTACAGGATTTAATATGTTTTTTTAATGTATTTCCCCCTCTGAAAAAAAAGCAGAGCTTATCAATAACTTGCGTGCATTTTGCACGAAAAAAAATAACCAGAAATGTAGGCATAACACTAATTTATAAGGCTTTTATTTATCCTAATCAGCTTGAATATGAGATAAGTCCTAAGATAAATGATGTATTTGGAATATATATATACCTTTTTATTCACGCGGCCCTTATGTATTCCCTGAAATGTAAACTACTAGAATTGGTATTCCTTTTATCCATCTTAAGGATTGAGCTTTGAAGGGAACTATGGCAGGCAAACCCTAGCTTTTTTATGCCCGGAGGGCATGAGAGCCGCCAGATGCGGGTAAGGGGAACTGCGCCGGTCAGGGGCGGCGAGGCCCGCCGTCAGGCGGTTACGGCCCGGCATACCCTGCTAAACCCAACCCCCTTCCTGCTGAGCCGATCCGGCCCCGCACGCCACGCAGCTGCTGCACAGCGCCCGGCCCGCCCGGCTGAGCGGGCTGGGTGACGCGCCAGCGGCACACAGGGCGTGATTTGTCCGGGTGTTGGGGAAAGGGGACGCCTGCGGCCCCTTGAGCCTACAGGCGCGGTTCTGTGGCCTTACAGGCGATAGCTTCTGAATTAACCACTACTTCGGACTCACTTAGGGTCTGAAACTGAAAGAGAGTTTGGGATCTTAAGGATCATGTTGAAGATCCGGCAACTATGGCTGTTTAGAGTTCACTTATGCCCGGAGGGCATGGAAGCCGCCAGATGCGGGTAATACGAACTGCGTCGGTCAGGGGCGGCGAAGCCCGCCGTCAGGCGGTTACAGACTTGAAAATTCTGCAATCCACCCCCTTCCCTGCTAAGCCAGACAGGCTTACAGCCATGATTATGTCAGTCTAAGGCCAAAGCCCCGGTGAGCGGTCTGAACGGCGCGTAGCGACGTACAGAGCGTGATTTCCGGGGTCTTAGGTTATCTGTTCAGTATGAACAGTTAACCTTAGAGGCTTAGTTACATCATCCTTTAAAGCGACTCCTGTTCCCGGCCTATGGCCGGGGGCGGGTCGGTTTTAAAGGGCTTACGTCGCAGATGCTTGATGTTCCTCTTTCTGTTTCTGTTGTTAATGGCCGGTTTATTGCTTTGCTGTGGCTCCGGCCAAACTGCCCCATGCGAAGCGTGGGGTGCAACCTTCAAGGCGTTTACGCCGCCTGCTGTTCAGTTATCCACTTTTAAAAGGGGATAACAGTAAGGTCTTTTATTTTTGGTTTCTCTTTAAGTCTTTTTTTAAAGAGAAACCAAAAGAGTAATTGCAGGGGTTCGCTTGCACTTGCATGTCACTTACTCACAGAGAAAACCTGAGTTACGCACTGCCGATGAAAATCTATCATCAAAATTATTGATGCTTAGTGA
Source organism: Pantoea sp. CFSAN033090 (assembly GCF_001264395.1). Taxonomy (NCBI): domain Bacteria; kingdom Pseudomonadati; phylum Pseudomonadota; class Gammaproteobacteria; order Enterobacterales; family Erwiniaceae; genus Pantoea; species Pantoea sp. CFSAN033090. The sequence continues at coordinate 48,648 of NZ_LGYX01000027.1, forward strand.
GCGACCGGAGCAGTTGGCCAGCTGCTGCAGAACGTTGCCGGCGTTTTGCCAATCTTAATCATTTCATTAAGTTAGGGCGTTTTACATGTCGCGGGAATCGGTGAATAAATTTGAATGGGGGTCAGCGTGTCAGATCTGAGCCAGAGTGTAGTTTTGCCACCGGACCGGCGTAAAAACAGCGTTATCTGGATAGGGACGTGCGAAATCACCGCCAGTAAAGGCGGTTAGTAAAGGCTATCAATCAGGCAGGGATTGGGGGGCTGTGGTAGTTTTGCTTCAGCTGTCGCGCACGTTCCCGGCGGGCCTTCATCCGGTTCTGACCGGCTTCTGCTTTACGAGTCCAGTTAGCAACACGAATTGAAATCAATCTGGCATCCCAGGATGAAATCACTTCTTCAGGTTGAGCGTTAAGCAGCTTCGCCCGCTCGCGGTACACCTCTTTTAGAGGTATACCCAGCGCAGCAAAAAAGTCCTCTGTAACCTCGATATTTTTACAGCTGCATCGTGCATCATAGGGATTAAACCGGGCTTTTTCTGAGATGATAAGGTTCAGCCACTGGAGGCGATCACAAGCCCGGCTAGCGCGGGAAGATTGTTTTCTGCCCCGATCGCTTCGCGTTTCCAGTCCTGCCCGTTCTGCAAGAGTTTCCAGATTGTGAAGGGTCTGCCAGTCACGTAAATCCAGATCATCCAGAATTGCCAGCATGAGTTCACACAGGGCATCCAGGCCAAACGCGTTAGCGTCATTAACCCAGTAGCGTGAGAGTCGTATTCTGCGCCGAAGCTCATTTCTGATTTTTTGGCGACCGGCAGTTGTTGCAAGTGAGCGTATCCAACGGTTCAGAGAACGGCGGCGTTTACGCGAAGCAACGTTATAGCAGGGGGTTTGCTTAGGAATACCGGTCGGAGAACCGGGGGATTTTATGCCCTGAAGTCTTTCAGTCACTCCCGCCCGCACTTATGGCGGTCAGGGGTTGATTTGGGGAAAACATAGGTTATAATCCTTTTTAGGTTTCGTACCTAGCCCCGGTTTTCATGCCATCCG
>NZ_LGYX01000028.1:0-58797 GCF_001264395.1 Pantoea sp. CFSAN033090
AGGGATGAGGTGCGTAATCGCCCGCGCTGAGCCTTCTCAGCAAATGCGGAGAGATCGAGCTGGCTCCGGCCCGGTTACAGACGACCACCTTACCTAAAGCGCCGGGAGCCAGTACCTGCTCCACAACGCAAACCCACTCCCCCAAAAACAACAGAGCCTCCACAAGGGAGGCTCTGCATTTACCTGAGCGGAGTGCGGGTTACGCGCTTTTGGCCCATTTATCATTCGACATTAGTTCCATTGCCAGCGCGTATAAGCGACGATCTTCCTGATCACAGGGCTCATCTTCCGCATAACACGCAATCATCGAAGCGATCTTATCAGCCGATAAGCTCTCTCCATGAACATGCAGTGTCAGTACGGCGCGGCCTACTATTTTAAGCACATTTTCATGTGGTCCCTGGATGCGATTACTCAATGCAAATACCCTCTACCGGTCGTTGTACCAGGAATATGGCGCGCTAAATATAAAGCAATTAGCTCAGGATTTTTATCGGCACCAGTGGTGATATTTTTTAATGATTAATTCTATTACTGGAGTAGTAGTTAAGGATTTATCTGATTAACAATGAAATAAATATTTAAAAACGGCCACTTATCAAATAATCGCTGGCCTCAAAAGATCCTCATCCTGGAACAATCACATTGAGTCGGGGTTAATCTATAAAAATAAACCACCTTTTTCCCGTAAACTTCAGTCTATTCCTAAGCCCTCTGACAGATATAGTTTCATACTGCTAACCATCGAGGTTCCCGTTGCTGTCAGGCGTGCTTTCTGCCAGACTTGCCCCGCAATAATGCCCTACACTTTCAGCCTCAGAGGCCGCGCCCGTGACCGCTTTTTCTACCCTCAATTCGCTTCCCGACAGCCAGCTCGAAAACCTGCGCGAGATGGGCTACACCAGCATGACGCCCGTGCAGGCCGCTACGCTGCCCGCCATTCTGCAGGGACGCGACGTGCGCGCGCAGGCGAAAACCGGCAGCGGTAAAACGGCTGCCTTTGGTATTGGTTTACTGCACCATATCGACAGCGCCCGCTTTCAGACCCAGGCACTCATTCTCTGTCCGACCCGTGAACTGGCGGATCAGGTAGGCAATGTGCTGCGCCAGCTGGCGCGCTTCACCCGCAACATCAAAGTTCTCACTCTGTGTGGAGGACAGCCGATGAGCGCACAGCGTGATTCGCTGGTGCATCCGCCCCATATCGTGGTCGGCACGCCGGGTCGTATCCTCGACCACATTAACCGCGAAAACCTCAAGCTGGACCAGCTCAGCACGCTGGTACTGGATGAAGCCGATCGGATGCTGGAGATGGGTTTCCTGAATGATATGGAAACGATCATTGAAGCGACGCCCGCTTCGCGCCAGACGCTGCTCTTTTCCGCCACCTGGCCAGACGGCATTACGGCCATCAGCACCCGCTTTCAGCGTGATGCGCTGAGCGTGGTGACAGAAGATGTCAGCGAACTGCCTTCAATCGATCAGCAGTTTTTCGAAGCCAGCCACAATGAAAAACTGGGTCTGCTGATAGCCCTGCTCAGCGATCGTCAGCCCTCATCCTGTGTGGTCTTCTGCAACACCAAACGTGAATGTGATGATGTCGCCGCGGCGCTTAACGCGCGTGATATCAGCGCCCTGCCCTTGCATGGCGATCTGGAGCAGCGCGATCGCGAACGCGTGTTGATCCGCTTCGCTAACGGCAGCGGTCGCGTGCTGGTCGCCACCGATGTCGCTGCACGCGGACTCGACATCAAATCGCTGGCGATGGTGGTTAACTATCAGCTCGCCTGGGACCCTGAAATTCACCTGCACCGTATTGGTCGTACGGCGCGTGCGGGCGAACATGGCGTCGCGGTCAGCCTGGTTGCTGCCGATGAGATGGCTCGTGCGCATGCGCTGGAAGATTTCCTGCAGCAGAAGCTGCCGTGGGTCTCTGCCAGCACGCTGAAAAAGGGCAGCAGCAAGCCGCTGCCTGCAGCTATGATGACCTTATGCATTGATGGTGGCCGTAAAGCCAAAATACGTCCGGGAGATATTCTGGGCGCGCTGACGGGTGAAGCGGGTTATCGTGCCGAGCAGATCGGCAAAATTGTCCTGACGCCGACCCATGCCTACGTGGCGATTGAGGCGAATCAGGCTAAAAATGCGCTGGTTAAACTCAAGCAGGGCAAAATCAAAGGCAAAACCTGCCGGGCGATTCTGCTGAAGGACTAAATAAAACGGGCGAGAAGATTATCTCGCCCGGTTTGTTACGGCTCTTCGATTTGGGTCACATGCAGCGTGGTTTTATCCCCTTTGCCCTGTACCTTGCCACTGACGCGTACTTTGTCTTCTGCGGTGTAGGTTTTACCACCAAAGGTCTTCTTCGGCGCGATAATCGGTAAGGTACCGGTGTTGTCACGGAACTGATACCGTTCGCCCTGCTCTTTCTTCAGGATGTAACCTTCCAGCGTCACATATCCGCCCTGACGGAAATCGCGGATCTGATCAATATGCGTCTGACCGGTATCTTCTGAACCTTTATAGCCGGCATCCTGCTTGTGTTGCGGTGGCGGCGTATCGCCCGCTTTGTATCCGCCCTCTTCGGCCGAAACACCCGCACTCATCATCACCAGCAACGACGCCAGAATCACTTTTTTCATTTCACACTCCTTTATTGGAAAGGTGTCCATGTTGAACCTTCAGGGTTAATCCTGGCACATTAATTGGCGTCCGTTTTATTTCACCCTTCTCTTCTCACCTTTTTTCGTTTGCTGCCGATAACCTGTTCACACCCTATTTCACCAGCTGCGTTAATGCAGAGGCAACCATGGATAATTTTCAGAAAGAGATCGATGAGAGAGCGAACCTCGCGTTATCGAACAAGTTTGAACTGCTGCTGTTTCGCTTAGGTTCCGACCAGCTGAAAGGCAAGTCTGAACTGTTTGGCATTAACGTCTTCAAGCTGCGTGAAATTGTGCCGATGCCCACTATCACCAAAGCTGCAGGCATGCGTTCGCCGCTGCTGGGTATGGCAAGTATTCGCGGCCAGTTCATTCCGGTCATCGACCTGCCTGCCGTGGCGGGTTGTGTGCCGGAAACCGGGCTTAACCTGCTGCTGGTTACCGAGTATGCCCGTAACACTCAGGCGTTTGCCGTAGAGTCAGTTGAGAACATTGTGCGTCTCGACTGGAGCCAGGTGCATACCGCTGAAGCCGGTATCGGCGGCCGCAACATTACCAGCATCGCCTGCCTGGACAGTGACAAGCAGAGCAACGAGCTGGCGATGGTGCTGGACGTTGAGCAAATCCTTTATGACATCATCCCATCGGTGCGCGGCGTCGAACCGGAAGCAGCCAGACCGCGTGCCTTCAACTACCGCCCAGGTGCGGTGGCGATTGTGGCAGAAGATTCCAAAGTCGCACGTCAGTTGCTGGAGCAGGGCCTGAAGAGTATGGGCATTCCGGCGCTGATGTTTAACACCGGTCTGGATGCCTGGGAAAAAATTAAATTGATGAGCCAGGAAGTGCAGGCTGCCGGCGAATCGATTCACGACAAAATCGCCCTGGTGCTGACCGATCTGGAAATGCCAGAGATGGATGGTTTTACGCTGACCCGCAACATCAAGCGTGACCCGATCCTCAAGGCTCTGCCGGTCGTGATTCACTCTTCACTCTCTGGCAGCGCCAACGAAGATCATGTGCGCAAAGTGGGTGCCGACGGTTATGTGGCGAAGTTTGAGTTGAATGAGCTGTCAGACGTGATTTTCAACGTTCTGGATACTGCCCGCTAAGCGAATGCGGGCCGCTAAGAATGCCCGGCACGCTTTTACTTTTTAGCCAGCAGAATGGCTGACCTGATCAGGAACCGACTATGCACATTGAAACCTTACCCGTTACGCCTGCACCTGCTACGCCTTCCCGTCAAAAGTTGCTGCGTGGCCGTTTACGCCAGCTGGCCTGGATTAGCGCCGTCACGTTAAGCGTCGCGTTCTGGACAGGCCTCTACTTCTTAGTTTTCTGAATCCATTCTTCCTTGTCTGGATCGGGCTGTCAGCATCACTGCTGACAGCCCTTTTTTTGTCTGTATTTCCTATGGTTATTACTTAACCCTTTCTGATGTTTTTTACTGACTATTTATTCACCCGGCGTTATTACTTAAAAATTATTAAAGGTACAACTTCGTGCTCCGATAACAGTATGCGCGAGATCACCTTTTTGCCTGCGGCTGTGACCACAGACATCAGCAAGGCACTGCGCACAACAGCAGGAAACCTGAGTGTTGCTAACAAATTGATTAATAATAAAACGGGGAAGAGAACATGTTCAGTATCAAGAATATGAAGGTGGGAATGCGGCTCGCAGCAGCCTTCGGTATTATTGTGACGTTACTGATAGTGATTGGCGTGACATCCATAACCAGGATTAACAGCATTAATACGGCGATCGCCTCGATCGTTGACGATCGTTATGTGAAAGTACGACTGGCATTTGATGTGCGCGATGGCGTCAACGATCAGATCAAATACCTGCGCGGCATGGTGATCGACACGACACGTCCGGAAATGAATGTGAAGCGTTATGGTCAGCTGGATGAAGCCACGCAACGCACCAACAGCGCAATGAAAAGGATCGAAGATATTCAGGTCACGCCGGTCGGCAAGAAAAAGATCGCCGGTCTGCTGGCCTCTTCCCAGGCTTTTGAGAAGGTTAAAGCAGAGCTGATCACCCTGGTGAAAGCGGGTGATTTTGAGGCTGCCAGCACCTATGTCCTGAAATCGATGACCGCCACCCAGAACAAATTCCTTCAGGATGCCGTGGATTTTGCCAACTCTCAGGACGCACAGTTGCGCAGTGAAGGTCAGGGTATTGTGGAAAATGGTCAGTCAGCTATCTCCATTACGCTGATTTTCTCCGCGCTGGCGATTCTGGCGTCTATTCTGCTGGGCTACTTCCTGACCCGTTCTATTGTGCGTCCGCTGGTTGCAGCGGTTGACGTTGCTGAACGCGTTGCCGCAGGCGATCTGAGTTCACAGATGCAGGTGACCTCACGTGATGAAACCGGTGTCCTGATGCAGGCGCTGCAACGGATGAACGATAACCTGCTGTCGATTGTGACCGAAGTGCGTACCGGCTCCGACACTATTGCGGTGGCCTCTAATCAGATCTCCAGCGGGAACCTTGATCTTTCGACCCGAACCGAACAGCAGGCCAGTTCGCTGGAAGAGACCGCCTCTGCCATGGAGCAGATGACGTCGACCGTGAAACACAATGCCGACAACGCGCGTGAAGCCAATCACCTGGTTTCAACCACTTCCAGCGTGGCGCGTGAAGGTGGCGTGGTAATGGAGCAGGTCATTGAGAAGATGGAAGCGATCGCCCTCTCCTCACGAAAAATTGTCGATATCATCAGCGTTATCGACTCCATCGCCTTCCAGACCAATATTCTCTCCCTGAACGCCGCGGTTGAAGCGGCACGCGCGGGTGAACAGGGTCGTGGCTTTGCGGTCGTGGCGAGTGAAGTGCGTAATCTGGCGCAGCGCTCAGCCTCAGCGGCCAAAGAGATTAAGGTACTGATTGAAGATTCCGTCGCTAAAGTCGATGAAGGCAGCAAGCTGGTGACACACGCCGGTTCAACTATCGGCGAAGTGGTGAACAGCGTGCAGAGCGTGGCAAACATCATGAGCGAAATCACCATTGCCAGCAGCGAGCAGAGCAGCGGCATCAATGAAATCAATCAGGCGATTACCCAGATGGAAGCGGTGACGCAGCAGAACGCCGCGCTGGTACAGGAAGCGTCAGCCGCCTCACAAGCGCTGCAGGATCAGGCAGAGCGTATGGCGCAGGCGATGAGCGTATTTAATACCGGCAAGCTCTCACTGCAACCCGTACTGCGTTAATCTCTCTCAACGGCCTGCTTCGGCGGGCCAGTTTAAGAATGATGACGATAAGAGCGGATAGGTTACAGGCAACAGAGCGGCTAGCGGTTAGCGGTTAGTGGTAAGTGGTAAGTGGTAAGTGGTAAGTGGTAAGCGTTATACAAGGGAATTGCAAATATACAGGGAAAGTGAAAGTAAACAGGCAGGTTACAAGAATAAAGCGTGAGGTTTGAGAAGGAGGAAACGCAGAAACAAAAAAGGCTGCCAGAGGCAGCCTTTTATTACTGTAAATGCAACAACGCTATAAAGCTCACTAGCCTTAATCAGAGAGCGCGAAGCTGGCTCTGAATTGCAATCCTTGCCAGGTTCACCTGAACCACGACAGATTTGCAGAAAATGCATTTCGCTCCATGCGGGTTGGCTCTTGTAACATCAAAATGTGATGTACGAAACTGTGAGCCACTACAGTGAGGACATTTAAAAGTAATTTTCAGTCCTTAGAGACCAACAACGTTCGCAGCAGCTGGGCCTTTGGCGCCATTTTCTACTGTGAATTCAACTTGCTGACCTTCATCTAATGAACGGAAATCGGTGCCCTGGATTGCAGAGAAATGTACGAATACATCTTTGCTGCCGTCTGCAGGAGAGATGAAACCGAAGCCTTTCTCTGCGTTAAACCATTTAACGGTACCGCGAATTTTGTTAGACATGCTTAAATCCTTAATATATCGAGCCTTCCGGCATACATAATGGCCTGAGAACAGATTTTAATCAGAACGTAAGAGAAGACTCAAAAAGAAGGGATGTCTCGCGACAAACTTAGAGATGAGAACTGCTTTGGTTACTTACTTTGATAGTGTCTGTTAATCAAACCGACGATTCATTAGGCCACACTTCTTAAAGTGACGCAAGCCGTAATTCAAATTAATCGCAATCAGCCCGTTGACGAGGATGAAGGCGAAAGGCTGTGTCAGGGAGACTGTCTGGCTTCACAGTGCAGCGGTGACTTTTCTGGCGACGTAAAAAGAAGCGGAGATAATGTCAGATCAAAAAAGGGCGAGGCCGGAGCCTCGCCCAAAACATGCCGATCATCAATCGTAGTAAGGAACCTTACGGTCAACGCCGTTGATATTGATCAGCACAAAACCGGTCGGAGCGGTCTTATTGGTCGGCGTACCCGCTGCGGTAGCCAGCGTAACCACCCCTTTTTCGTTGGCCCCGATGCCCGCCAGCCCGTTGTGCATGCCAAAACGTGCAGCGGGTTTCAGGTTGCTGATTTTGGTGATGTCCGTAACCACCGACATATCAGCCTGGAACAGCGAGCAGGAACCGGTATCGAAGCGGGTCGGACCCGTCGTCTTCAGGTTGAACATGGTTTCGCCGCTGTTCGCTCTCAGCTTGACCCAGATTACGGCATAGGTGGTCCCTACCCGGCCATAACGAATGTCCAGCACGGAAGGCTGACCCATATGGTAAGCATCCGCCCAGACCGTCTCCAGTCGCTGGAGGTTGATCAGGGTTTTACCTGTAGCTGGCATATTAACCGGTGAACCGGCAGTGCCGGAGGGCGTGGTCGCATCCGCTTTCCCGATCAGCTCCATTACCCATTGCTGGTTAGGCGCCGGGAAATAGAGCTGCCCCAGCCGATACCAGTTGTCGGTATCGGTGTTGTTCACCACTTTATAGCCGCTGTAGTAGCCGGCACGCAGCGAACCGGTCATGAAGGTGCCGTAGTTCTCATCCCGACGATAGCCATATTCGAAGGTCGATAACCACTTACTTCCGGCCAGATCATTGGTGATTTTCGCCCCCGCCTGCAGGTTGATATGACGCATCACCACGCGGGCATTATTGAGATTGAGCGGCGTGCCGCAATCTTCAATGTTGAGCGTTTCGATGTTCCAGCCGCCATCCGACAGATCTCCTGGGTTAGTCGTGTGCTCAATCCAGACGTTACGCATGAGCCCCTGTGTGACGCGTGGCATATAGAGCGTCGCGTCGCCATAGCCCGACTGGAAGTTGGCATTACACAGCTCAATGGCGGTTGAGTGGTCCCAGTTCCCCTTCGGTGTGTTTGACCAGCCGACATCAAACACCCGTGAAAAGGTATTGGAGCTGTAAATCTGATCGAACTTACTGTCGAGCGTATCCTGCAGCTTAAAGACGGTTCCCCCGGTACTTTGCGCCTTGAAGCAGAAGATATTGACGATCTGGCCTCCGACAATGGTATTTTCAAAGAACGGCTGCGTGTTACTGCACTGTTCAGGCGTGACGGTGACTTTGGCCGCGGTGTCGACAGTCCCGGCGTTAGCCTGTCCATGCCAGCAGATGCCTTTAATGACGATTCGACGCGCATTAACCTTAAACACGGTATTCGCGCTTTTATCAGAAACAATGGTGGTGCGCGGTGCCGAGCCGAGCTCGATATCATCGCCTGCCAGACCAAAAAACGACAACTCCGTATCGCTGATATCGATGGGTGAAATCAGGAAGCGACCCCCCGGAAAACGCACCGGAATGGCTTTCGCGTAGGCGTTGTAGGATTGTGTCCATGCCAGCATCCGCTTAAAGGCTTCAGTGTCATCGGTCACGCCATCCCCTTTCGCGCCAAAGTGCAGAATGTTCACTTCGGCGGGATCGTTGATGGTGCGCTTCCAGTAGAAACCGTTACCCACCGCCACCGTACCGCCATCATCTTTCAGCGGAGTGGTGCTGAGGAAACCAACAAAGTCTGCGCCGCCACGGAAGCTGGAGTCCTTATCGTAATAGCGTTTAAGGCTCGCGACTTCACCTGATTTTGGTGGAACAGTGGTACGCAGTTCAGCAAAAGAGTTAACTTCGATCATAGAATCCTCCTCAGGATCATAGAGATATCGCGCTGAAATCAGCGCACTACTTAGCCGCAGCCGGATGGCCGCAAAGGGAGTCCCACATGTCGTTGTGGGTGTTGATGGCGCGCACCGTACGAACGTCCATTTTTTGCGCGTCATCGCCGTAGGTATAAAGAGGGGAAAAAAGTACGCAGGCAGAGTCGGTGATCGCCACCGGCTCAGGGTTTGTGGTATTTCGACTGCTGCAGCTTGTCGCGAGCAGCAGCGTCATCAAGGCTATGGTTGTCAGTCGCCACACGGTTAGCCTCCTCGCGGTTATGTTGTTGCTGTTGCGCCACCGCGGTGACGCGGGACGCCTCCTGTTGCGCGTTATCGACGTCAGAACGCGCTTTTTGCTGCACTTTGCCGATTTTCTTGCCGCCGAAATAACTGGCGCCCAGCGCCGCGATGACCGCAGCCAGCGCGGCGATCCAGTGCCAGCTGCCGCCAAGTAAGGTGGTAATCAGAGTCATGGCTTCGCTCCTTCAGACTGCTCCTTCGCATTGAGCAGGTTTTTCTGACGAACAAATTGTGCAATCACCCCCATCGCCACCATGAAGGCGCCCACCAGCCCGAGGTAGTTGTGCGGCAGAATCGCTTTAACGTCTTCGGGCAGTGCACTCCAGGCATCAACGGCGGCCGAAGGAAACGACTGCGCCCAGGCGCTGAGCATGGAACCCAGCGACGCAAGCCAGACAGACCAGGTTTTGAAAAGCAGACGGGCATGAGAGACAAACTGGAGGGTGGTAAAGCGCTGCAGCAGCAGCAGAATGATGATTGCCGTCAGCACGGCGGTGAGAAACATGAGCCATCTCATAGCAACCCCCTGTAAACCGCATAGGTTCCGCTGCGCATCATCTCCGCGTGACGTCTGGCGCGGCCCGGCGTCTGACGGGCCCAGAGGCTGTTCATCATCGCGTCAGCCGCATCATTAAACTGTTCAGCCACGATTGCGCTGAGCATGTTTTTGAACTGCAGGACGCCCTCGACGCCCAGCTGATAAGCCATGCTCAGCAGCACGTCGGTGCGGGCGTCGTTGCACTTCGCCAGCGCATTACGCAGCAGCTCCCTGCCCTGCATCTCCTGAATTTTGTTTTCAAGAATGCACTGCTTCCAGACATCACCGACGCGCCGTGGCACGCGGAAAGCGTAATTACTCAGAGACGCCCCCTTGGGTCCAATGCGAATGCCACCGGCCACCGTGGGAAAGCCCAGCGTGTCGAGATAGGGCGTGTCGACATACCCCTCTTCAAAATTCAGTACTGCGATTATCTGGCTCATAACGACTCCTCAATGACGGGTTAAAGCAACTCAGCCTTGTGAAAAGAAATACATAACGCTCGCTGATCATTACTCAGCACGGCGCAGCAGAAGGCCTTACTGACCCTGCAGCAAAACTGAACAGTAATTCAGCAAATTGCGCCCAGTGAGAACTGGAGAAAGCGAAGAGTTAGCCGGAACGGAAAAATGCGTTTTCTGCGCGTTTCAGCTCACGGCGTAGAGATGAACGTGCGGAAGACAGCAATTGTCGAAACTGGGTGTTTCCTGACTGGTGACGCGGGGTGCAGTAATTGCGCGGTCAACGCGCGGGGCGACCTGACGCTGGCAGATTTGCTCTGCACGTCTCAGGGTGGGTGTTTCAGTTGGGAAGTTCAGGGCCTCGTCGATACTCTGTGTCAGGCTGCTGAGAGGTTGGCGCCGCCGGTGGCGACGAGTACGTGCGTTGCCTATAAAAACGCTTTTGCCATAGTGAATTATCGCCATAACTCCTCCTGTGAATGAGTCTTTGGCGATGGGGTGGCAGGCGCGAGCTTTCGGCGAACCGAACGGGCCCGAATGTCGCGTATCACGGTCGCACGCTTACCGCCCGGCTGCATTAGCAGTCAGGTGGAAAGTAAGCGAGGGGAAATAAACGGCATCTGACGACGCTGCATTTTGCGCATCCACCCCATCCCAAAGTTCACTAACTTTGGGGTGGTATGATTCGCGCTTGTGCAGCGCCTCAATTGTTTAAGAGCGGCTCGTCCCTGAAAGAACTGCTTCGTTCATCCATATCCAAATTATTAACAGGTTCTTATGCTTTATCAAACACTGTTGGTTAATTTTTTATTTACCGCTGGTTAAATTTATGAATTTATGCCGATTATTTTTTTTTCAGCCTTCCTGAAAAAACCGGCAGAAGTGGCCTTAACCGAGGATTTGATAATGTCGCGCCTGGCTCATGATCACTTTGGCCAGTACCTTCAGGCTGGTGACGTCATCATGATTGAGATACCAGGTTTCATAGCGCTTATTATCTGATATAACAGCAATTTTCTTATGCTGCAGCTGCAGGCGCTTGAGATAGAGCTGCTCATCGAGGGTGAAAATATAGATGCCGTCGCCGTCGAACATCCGCACGCTGATATCCACAAACAGCTGATCGCGCGGCGCAAAGGTGTCAGCCATGGAGTCACTGTTGATAGCGATTAACCGGATGTTTTCCGCCGGGCGCCCGTTGAACAGCACCCGCGCCTCATCCAGACCATATTCGATCGCCTGGATAGTCTCGACAAACTCATCACGCGCGGGCAGGCCTGCAGCACTTCGCTGACCAATGTCGAGGCTATCAATCCGAAACACATTCTTCTGACCGGTGAGCGCACTTAGCGTCACCGGTTCAGCAGGTTGTTCCATACCGTATTGCAGCCACTCAACCCTGACGCCCAGCAGCTGACTGAGAGCCAGTAAATTGCCGCCATCCGGCACTGACTGCGCGTTAAACCACTTCCACACTCCCGGCGTTGAAATCTTACAGCCTTGCTGCTGCAGAGCCCTGGCAACCTGTTTGTTTCGTCCATGTCCGGCAATGCCGGCACTCTCACAGGCCGCTATCAGCCTGGCGGTGAAAGCTTGTCTTGTACTTTCTTTTTTAACCATTAGTTAATAATCAGCCATAGAAGAGATACTGGATGTTATTTTCATTATTGCTACCAGTTCATTTTATATTACCGCTCGTTTACTACCTAACCGCTTTATCAAGCATTCCTGATAATCATTATCCGCTTCAGCCCGCGGCTGGACAAAAAATATTGCCTCAGGCCGCGTACAGCCCCGGCTTTCAGGAATGTTCCGTAAAAAATTGCGTGAATATCAGCCAGAATAATGGCCAGTAGTGACGAGACCGGAACGGAAATTAAGCTGATGCGCAGAAAACTCTATCTTTCACTGGACCGGAAAATGGAGCTAAAAAAAACGGGAGTCTCTGAAAGACTCCCGTTTTGTTAAAAATTATGGCAGTTATGGCCGGAGCGTATCGTCGCCCCATGCTATCCATTTATAGGTCGTCAGCGCCTCTAAACCCATCGGACCACGTGCATGCAGTTTCTGGGTACTGACCGCCACTTCGGCACCCAGGCCAAACTGTCCGCCATCGGTGAAGCGGGTGCTTGCGTTGACATAGACCGCTGAGGAGTCGACCTGACGGACAAAACGCGCGGCGTTGCGGGTATTACGGGTCAGGATGGCATCCGAGTGCTGCGTGCCGTGCGTACGAATATGATCGATCGCCTCATCCATATCCGCCACTAATTTGACGTTAAGATCCAGCGACAGCCACTCATCATTGTACTGCTGCGGATTCACCTGCGTGACCGATGCCGGGCCTTGCTGCAGTTGCGCCAGCACGTTGCTGTCAGCATGCAACGCGATCGCTTCCTGTGCCATACGCGTGCTGAAGGCGGGCAGGAAACGATCGGCAATCGCATGATCCACCAGCAGCGTCTCCAGTGAGTTACAGGCGCTGGGACGCTGTTTCTTGGCGTTGACGATCAGATCAAGTGCAGGTTCGATCTCCATCGTCTCATCAATATAGATATGACAAACGCCGATGCCGCCGGTGATCACCGGAATAGTGGAGTTTTCCCGGCACAGCTTGTGCAGCCCGGCTCCGCCACGCGGGATCAGCATATCGACGTAGCGATCCAGCTTCAGTAGCTGATTCACCAGCTCGCGATCCGGATTTTCGATCGCCTGAACGATCGCCGCAGGCAGACCGTGCTGTTTGAGCGCGTTCTGGATCACTCGTACCGTAGCCGCATTGGTGCGCCAGGTCTCTTTACCGCCGCGCAGAATGGCGGCGTTGCCGGTTTTCAGGCACAGAGTGGCGACGTCCACCGTGACATTGGGACGCGCCTCGTAGATTACGGCCACCACGCCCAGCGGCACGCGACGACGCTCAATGCGCAGCCCGCTGTCGAGCTGACCGCCGTCAATTAGCTGTCCAACCGGATCGGCCAGCTGGCAGACCTGGCGCACATCGCTGGCGATGCTGCCGAGGCGTTGCGGATTGAGTGTCAGCCGGTCCAGCAGCGCGGCGCTCATGCCGTTCTGACGCGCATCGGCTAAATCCAGCTCATTGGCCGCCAGAATGTCTGCGCTTTCCGCCTCCAGACGGTCGGCAATGGTCATCAGAACCTGATTTTTCTCTGCAGTCGACAGATCGGCCACGGTGTAAGCTGCGGCGCGCGCCGCTTTTCCCATCTCTTCAAGCATTGTCCGCTCCTTAACTGACGATCATGTCGTCGCGGTGAACCGCCACCGGGCCATATTCATAGCCCAGGATTTCGCTGATCTGCTGGCTGTGATGACCGGCAATCATCCGCATCGCGTCGCTGTTGTAGCGTGAAACACCATGCGCGATATCCCTGCCCTGCAAACTGCGGATACGGATCACTTCTCCACGCGAGAAATTCCCCTGGATAGCACGGATCCCTTTCGGCAGCAGCGAACTGCCGCGTTCAATAATTGCTGCCAGCGCACCATCATCGACGGTGAGTTCACCTGCCGGAGGCGCACCGAAAATCCAGCGTTTACGATTTTCCAGCGGCGATTGCTGCGCATGAAAGCGCGTACCGACCGGCTTGCCGTCAATAACATCGCTGATCACGCCGCTGCGGCTGCCTGAGGCGATGATCACATCGATACCGGCGCGGCAGGCGACATCCGCCGCCTGAAGCTTGGTCGACATGCCACCGGTGCCGAGACCCGATACGCTGTCGCCCGCCAGGGCACGCAACGCATCATCGATCACATGGACATCACTAATCAGCTCAGCCTCAGGATTGTTACGCGGATCGGCGGTGAACAGTCCCTGCTGGTCGGTCAGCAGCAGCAGCTTGTCGGCACCGCCGAGCATCGCCGCCAGCGCCGAGAGATTGTCATTATCGCCCACTTTGATTTCAGCGGTGGCGACGGCATCGTTCTCATTGATCACCGGCACAATGTGGTTATCCAGCAGCGCGCGCAGCGTGTCGCGGGCATTCAGGAAGCGCTCGCGATCTTCCATGTCGGCACGGGTCAGCAACATCTGACCAATATGGATACCGTAGATTGAGAACAACTGTTCCCACAGCTGAATCAGACGGCTCTGCCCCACCGCAGCCAGCAGCTGCTTTGAGGCGATGGTGGGTGGCAGTTCGGGGTAACCCAGATGTTCGCGTCCGGCGGCCATCGCGCCAGAGGTCACAATCACAATGCGGTGGCCCGCCGCGTGCTGCTGCGCACACTGACGAACCAGTTCCACCATGTGCGCCCGATTCAACCGGCGGGAGCCGCCGGTGAGAACGCTGGTACCCAACTTGACCACTAAGGTCTGACTGCCACTCATATTTCCTGCCGTAGTGAAAAATTTTTACGAAAGGACGTTTTAACAGGAGTCGATAAGGAAGCCAACAGCCAGCGGGGGAAAAGCACGAATTTACGCGGACAAGGACGTAGACCAAAAGTTCAGGGTTAACAAGAAATCATGAAAAGTGTCATAAAAAGTTCATCGCCGACGGGTAAAAAGTCCGTGCTTTACAAAAACTTTCATTTTTTTACGGCGTTCACATTGGGATTGATAGCAAATGAAGAAAAGCACACTGGCCATGATCCTCTCCACGCTGACGCTGGCATCCGCCGCGCAGGCTGCCGAAATCTATAACAAAGATGGCAACAAACTGGACTTATACGGCAAAGTTAAAGCTGAGCACTACATCAGCGATAATGCCAGCCAGGATGGAGACAAGTCCTATACCCGTATCGGCTTTAAGGGTCAGACACAGATTAACGACCTGATGGCCGGTTATGGTCAGTGGGAATATCAGTACAACGTCAATAACTCCGAAGGCAGCGACGCCAACAATGGCAACAAAACCCGCCTTGGGTTTGCCGGTCTGAAATTCTCGCAGTATGGTTCGGTCGATTACGGTCGTAACTACGGTGTGCTGTATGACGTTGAGGCCTGGACCGACGTGTTCCCGGAATTCGGCGGTGACGGTACAGCCCGTTCCGATAACTTTATGACTCAGCGTGCAACCGGTGTGGCGACTTACCGTAACAACAACTTCTTTGGTCTGGTCGATGGGCTGAAGTTTGCGTTGCAGTATCAGGGTAAAAACGACGCCACCAGCGCCAACACCCGCACCGACATCAACCGTCAGAATGGCGACGGCTACGGTGCCTCACTGGGCTATGCCCTGGGTGATTCCGGTGTGAGCCTGATGAGTGCCATCACCTCTTCTGACCGTACCAACCAGCAGCAGGCACGCGCCTATGGCGGCGGTGACCGTGCGGATTCCTGGGGTGCAGGCGTGAAGTATGATGCCAACAGCGTCTACCTGGCGGCGATCTATACCGATACCCGCAACATGACACCAATCAGCGGCACCAACCGTAACACCGGTGCTACCGTCGCGGGCGCAGCCAACAAAGCGCAGAACATCGAACTGGTGGCGCAGTATCAGTTTGATTTCGGCCTGCGTCCTTCTATTGGCTATGTACAGACCAAGGGCAAAGATATCGAAAACGGTATCGGCGATGCGGATCTGGTGAAATATATCGACGTGGGCGCGACCTACTACTTCAACAAAAATATGTCCGCCTTCGTTGATTACAAAATCAACCAGCTGGATGATGACAACGCGCTGTCGATTAACAACGATGACGTGGTCGCGATGGGTGTGACTTACCAGTTCTGATTTCAGGCTAATGCCGCACAGCATAAGTTACAGAATGTGTGAGCATGAAAAAGGGCGCGTTTTTCAACGCGCCCTTTGCTTGTTAACAGCATCTGGCCCGCTCTGCTATGAGATCGAGCTGGCGCAGGGAACACGGTCAGATCGGAAAGACGCAAAAGACGTCATCCTTGACAGGCTCGGCCCGCGCCGTCCCTGGCGCGGGACGCTTTCCTCTTCTGCCCGTGTTCCCTGCGTGTTGAGCTTATTCGTTGCTGCCAGATTCACCCTACTTGAGATTTGTCAGCAGTTTGTGGGCAAGCGTTTTAACTCACCCTTTAATCTCTCAACACCCAATCAGGCACTCAGCTTCACCGGTTTCTCATCGAAATCGCTGGCCGGAATCAGATCCAGCTCGAA
The DNA here is from genome assembly GCF_001264395.1 of Pantoea sp. CFSAN033090. Lineage (NCBI taxonomy): Bacteria > Pseudomonadati > Pseudomonadota > Gammaproteobacteria > Enterobacterales > Erwiniaceae > Pantoea > Pantoea sp. CFSAN033090. The sequence continues at coordinate 16,122 of NZ_LGYX01000028.1, forward strand.
CTCTTTCAGCATCGCTTTCAGACGGGTATGGAAATTCCGTAAGGTCTCTTCCACGCGCGCCGTATTCTCTTTGCCTTTGATGGTTGCCACCGACCAGTCACCCTCTTTATCGAACAGACCGATATGGTAGACATAGGTAAAGTGGTCAGCCTGCGCTTCCAGCTCCATCCACCAGCCCCAGAACTCACGCAGTTCCGGTGCCGGTTTCACATTAACGCAGGCAGCCAGGCAGTCGAAAAAGAACCGGGTTTCGCCACATTTCCCATCGCGAATATAAGGCCCAAGCTCCGTAAAGCGCTTAAGCAGGCGACTGCGGGGATGACCACTTGGTAACGTCATGCTGAATCTCCATAGATTTTGACCGCTATACAGCCTTGATTTTCCGGACGGCCAGGGGATGTCATGTTTCGCTTAACGGCAGCCCGGAAGAATTCCGCTACTAGTTGTAGCAAATACTGTAAATTTTGCCAGTTACCTTTTTAAACGCTTCTCCAGCCAGTCGCAAATTTCATTCAGCGCCTTGTCGAAACTGGCCATCATCGGCTTCACGGGAATCAGCAACGCCTTACCGTCTGACGAAGAGTTAGCGATCAGCTTGCTCTCCTCTTCCGGGCTGAAAAGATCGTTTTGCCAGTAGCCCGACAGCATGGGTGTCGGCGTCCGGCGGCCCAGCAATCCCTGAGTTTTCAGCGAATATCGATTGAGTTCGGTACGCAGCGCACTGTCAGAAGCGGTTGCCATGCCCAGCCGGCTCGCCAGCATATCCATATACATATCCGGGATCTCATCCTGCAACGCTGTCTGCGTCAGCAGCGCATGCACAATCGGGCCAAGACAGGCGACCCCACGCAGCCGCTGCGATTCCAGATAGGCCAGTCGTACGGCCACGTTAGCGCCAAAGCGATAACCAAACGCCGCCACGCGGGTATGGTCGATCCAGGGCACGTTTTTCAGATCGCGCAGCACCTGCTGATGCAGAAAGCTGGTGTCCTGATTTAGCGTCCATTTCACCGAGTTGCCTACCGACGGCACATCAATGGTCAGCATGGCGATGCCGCGCGGTGCAAGGTAATCATGGAACAGGCGATAGTGATCGCTCTGTAATGAGTCGAGCGCGCCACAGAACAGCACGGTGGGATAAGGCGCTTCAACGTCAGGCGGCATGTGCAGAAAGCCGTTAACCGGGCTGCCACCCTGAATGGCGAACGTCAGCGGTTTCAGCTCGCCCGGCAGGCGTTGAGTCGCCTCTTCATAGGCGCGGTTCGCCAGCGTCTGCGCCTGGTCGGCCAGCTCATCCCCTTTTATATAGGGATAGGCCGCAACGCTGTAGAGATGCGCCGCGTGCAGCCAGTAGTCGCCCGCCTCGCTGTCGTCGGTGGCCTCCAGCGCTTTCTGCTGCCAGATACCCGCCTGTTTACACCATTCGAAATGCCAGTTGCCGCCGCGAAAACCGATTACAGTGTCGAGCAGCGTCTCATCCGTATGTTCAACATTGCTGATGGCAATCCGAGCCAGCACTTCGCTGATCTCCTGCGGCGTCAGGCCACGCCATGTCCACATCAGCTTATTCAGCATACGATACCAGCCACGCTGGCTGTCACCATCCAGGGCTGAGTGGACATCCGAAGTAGCATGATGGTGGCGGCGAACCAGGGTTGAGGTTTCAGGATGTTTAAAGCGCGGTTTGAACAACTCCTCGCTGAGATTTTTGCTCGACATACTCACTTCTCCTGCAACAGAAACGGCGATGGCTAAGTGTACTGTACGGCAATTCGGGGTGCGAGGCACAGAAAGCACAACGCCCGGAAAACCGGGCGTTGTCTGATGCATATCAATCAGCTTTTAACAATCGGCGGGATGTAGACCACGCCCATATCCCACGGCTGCTCGATCCAGGTATCCTGCGGAATATCGACAATATAGTCATCAACCAGTGAGCGACCGGCCGGTTTAGCGAAAATGGTGCAGAAACGCGCTTTCGGGTACATCTCGCGAATCGCCTGGGCGGTGCCGCCGGTATCCACCAGGTCATCGATCACGATAAAGCCTTCACCGTCGCCTTCTGCGCGCTTCAGAACTTTCATTTCGCGCTGATGATCGTGGTCATAGCTGGAGATGCAGACGGTATCGACGTAGCGGATACCCAGTTCACGTGCCAGCAGCGAAGCCGGTACCAGACCGCCGCGGCTCACCGCGATAATGCCTTTCCACTGTTCAACAGGAAGCAGGCGCTGGGCCAGTTTACGGGCATGAATCTGAAGCATGTCCCAGGTAACGACGTATTTTTCGCTCATAGAATAGAAATCCCAGCCAACCGAGGTGGCGTAAAAATGTGCAACGGGGAAAAGGTTGCGCGAGATTATAAGGAGTTGACGCACTAAAAACCAGCACCCGCGCACTGGTTGCGGCTTTTTAGCGCGTCTGAGAGCGCACCCGGTAGAAAACAGTGATATTCTCGGGCCTGGCTCGTCAGATTCTCTGACGGCGATTTTTCACTGGAAACTCGCGATGTCCGGCCTCGCCGGTACACTGACACAGGAGACCTGTCGTGTCTGAATTGTCTCAACTCTCTCCACAGCCGCTGTGGGATATTTTCGCTAAGATCTGCTCTATTCCCCATCCCTCTTTTCACGAAGAAGCGCTGGCGAGTTACATCGTCGGCTGGGCCAAAGAGCAAGGCTTCTGGTGTGAGCGCGATCAGGTCGGCAACATCCTGATTCGTAAGCCCGCCACCGCAGGCATGGAAAACCGTACCCCGGTTGCGCTACAGGCGCATCTGGATATGGTGCCGCAGAAAAATAACGACACCGTTCATGACTTCACCAAAGATCCGATTCAGCCCTGGGTTGACGGCGAGTGGGTGAAAGCGCGCGGCACCACGCTGGGCGCGGACAACGGCATCGGTATGGCTTCTGCGCTGGCAGTACTGGCTGACAACAGCCTGACGCATGGCCCGCTGGAAGTGCTGCTGACCATGACTGAAGAGACCGGTATGGATGGCGCATTCGGTCTGCAACCCAACTGGCTGCAGGCAGAAATCCTGATCAACACCGACTCCGAAGAAGAAGGTGAGATCTACATGGGCTGCGCGGGCGGTATCGACTTCGTCACCACCCTGCCGCTGACCCGTGAAGCGGTGCCTGCTGAATTCCAGACCCTGAAGCTGACGCTGAAAGGCCTGCGTGGCGGTCACTCCGGTGCCGATATTCATATGGGCCTCGGCAACGCCAACAAACTGCTGGCGCGCTTCCTTGCGGCACACGCTGCTGAACTGGATCTGCGTCTGCTGGCCTTCAGCGGCGGTACGCTGCGCAACGCGATCCCGCGTGAAGCCTTCGCTACCGTGGCGGTCGAGAGCCACAAAGCGGATGCGCTGAAATCAGCGGCGGCGCACTTCCTGAGCGCCATCAAAAATGAGCACGGCATCAAAGAGCCGAACATCGCCCTGGTCACTGAGCCGCTGGCACATCAGGGTGATGCGCTGAACGCTGACAGCCGCGATCGCTTCCTGAACCTGCTCAACAGCATGCCAAACGGCGTGATCCGCAACTCCGACGTGGCGAAAGGCGTGGTAGAAACCTCACTGAATATTGGTGTGGTGACCATGGAAGCCGATCATGCAGAGATCAACTGCCTGATCCGTTCGCTGATCGACACCGGCCGCGATTATGTGGTGCAGATGCTGACCTCACTGGGCCAGCTGGCCGGTGCACAGACCAAAGCGAAAGGCGGCTACCCAGGCTGGCAGCCTGATGCGGACTCCGCCATTATGGCGCTGACCCGTCAGACCTATATCGCGCTGTTTGATAAGACCCCGAACATTCAGGTGATCCACGCCGGTCTGGAGTGTGGTCTGTTCAAAAAACCGTATCCGGAGATGGATATGGTATCGATTGGGCCGACCATCACCGGGCCGCACTCGCCGGATGAGCAGGTTCACATCGAAAGCGTTGGCCTTTACTGGAAACTGCTGACCACCCTGCTGAATGTGGTGCCAGAAAAGTAATTCTGTCACAAAAAAAGTAAACCAGGCTCCGGCCTGGTTTTTTTATGCCTGTGACTTTCCCCCAGCATAATTCGCTGCCTTTTCCGTCCTTTACCCCGTTATTCCGCCGCTTTCCCGCGCTTCGCTGGTCACAGCCGCCATTATGTCCAGATGTCTGGATGGCTAATAAGATTTCGTGCTAGCTTATGCGCTTTCGGCTGTTGCCGCGCCTGAAGGTTCAGGAAAAAATGCGGCCAGTGATTCTTCAGGAGAGTAATGACATGCCAGGGTTAAACTGCCTTGAGATGCGTAACATCTCCATCGCTTTTGGCGGGTTTGCCGCGCTATCGTCGGTGGATTTCCGCAGTGACGGCCATTCAGTACATGCTCTGACCGGCGCTAACGGCGCGGGCAAGTCAACACTGATGGCGATCCTTTCCGGTGCGCACAGCCACTACAGCGGCGAGATCCTGCTGGATGGTGAGCCGGTCTCCATCCGTACGCCGCGTGATGCGAAACGGCTGGGTATCCATCTGGTTCAGCAGGAAGTGGACGTGGCGCTGGTGCCGCAGCTCAGCGTCGCGGAAAACATTCTGCTGGATCGGCTGGCAGAGCCTGGCCACCGCTATCGCTGGGGCGAGGTTCGGCGTCAGGCGCGGGCGCTGCTGGCTCAGCTCGACGTGGCGCTGGACGTCAACCGGCTGGTGGAGCGCTGCACCCTGGCTGAAAAGCAGCAAATTCTGCTGGCGCGCGCGCTGTCGCACCACTGCCGCTTTCTGATTCTGGATGAACCCACTGCCCCGCTGGATCAGCATGAAAGTGAGCGGCTGTTTGCTGTGGTGCGTCGCCTGCAGGCCAGCGGCATCGGCGTGGTGTTTATCTCTCACCGCATTCATGAACTGAAAGCAATCTGTGACCAGCTGACGGTGCTGCGTGATGGCCGGTTGATCGAAACCGGCCCGATGGCGGCACTGAGCGGTGAGCAGATCGTGGAGAAGATGCTGGGGCATCAGCTCACCGATATCTTCCCGGCCCGTCGTGCGCAGCAGACTCAGCCGCTGCTGCTGGCGATTGACGGTCTTCATGATGAGCAACTGCTGCAGGATATCTCGCTACGATTGCACAAAGGGGAAATTCTGGGCATTGCAGGCCTGGCCGGTGCCGGTAAAACCGAACTCTGTAAGGCGCTGTTTGGTGCCAGCAAAAGCCGCGTCAGTCGCGGTGAACTGCATGGCCAGCCGTGGCAGCCCCGTTCGCCGCATGACTCCGTCAGTCGCCGCATGGCGCTGGTGCCGGAGGAGCGGCGCAAAGAGGGGATCTTTATTGATGAGTCGGTGGCAATGAACCTCAGCGTCAGCGCAGACGACAGCTTTTCGCGCTGGAGCCTGTTTGGCCATCGCCAGGCGTGGCGCTGGGCGGAGCAGGTTATCCAGCAGTTGCAGGTGCGCACCACCGGTCCGGCACAGACGCTGCGCCGTCTCTCCGGCGGCAATCAACAGAAAGTGGCGATAGGCAAATGGCTGCGCAACAACGCCGACGTGCTGATTTTCGATGAGCCGACGAAAGGCGTCGATATCAAAGCCAAAACCGAACTCTTCACCCTGATCGATAACCTGGCGCGCGAGGGGAAAGGCATCATTTACGCGTCGGGAGAGTTTTCTGAACTGGTCGGTTTATGCGACCGGATTTGCGTGCTCTGGGATGGACGCATTGTGGCCGAACTGGCTGCACGCGACGTCACCGAAGAGACGCTTTTGCTCTATTCCACCGGAGGAACCCCTGCGTGAGCAGCAAAGAAACCAGCCTGAATCTGACAGCCTCGCCGTGGCGTCACCAGTTGTTCGACTTTCTCTATAAATGGGGCATGTTGCTCACGGTGGTGATCCTGATCGCCGCCTTTGGTCTCGCCTCCGACAGCTTCCTTGAACCCAACAACATCATCAATATTCTGCGCTCAATTGCCATTGTCACGGTGATTGCGATCGGCGTCTCGATCTCGCTGACCGTTGGCGGCTTTGATCTGTCGGTCGGATCGACCGCCTCGCTGGCCAATGCACTGGTGATTTCACTGTTTGTCTGGTACGGCTTCGGCACTACCACCGCCATCCTGCTCACCCTGGCGCTCTGCACCCTGGTCGGGCTGTTTAACGCCTTTCTGATTGTGATCCTGCGCATTCCCGACATGCTGGCAACGCTGGCGACATTGTTCGTGATTCAGGGTGTGGCGATGACCTACAGCTTTGGCGGATCGATCACCGAGAACATGGTGCTGCCGAGCGGCGATATGGCGGAAGGCACCATTCCGGCGGCGTTTGGCCTGCTCGGCCAGGTGCCCACCATCGTCATCATCATGCTGGTCGTCACCGTCGCCGCGCAGCTGGCGCTCTCACTGACTAAACATGGTCGCCGGATGTATGCGCTGGGCGGCAATCCGGAAGCGGCGCGCCTCTCCGGCATCCGCACCACCCGCTATCGGGTGCTGGCTTATGTGATCGCCTCACTGCTGGCCGGCCTGGGCGGCATTCTGCTCGCCTCGCGTATCGGCTCCTCGCAGGTGAATGCCGGTAGCGGCTACCTGATGGACGCGGTCGCGGCGGCGTGGATCGGCTTCTCACTGGCGGGTTCCGGCAAGCCGAATGCACTGGGCACGCTGGTCGGCGCGGTGATCCTCGGCGTGCTGCAGAACGGTCTGGTGATGCTCTCTGTTCCCTATTACGCCATGGACATTATTAAAGGGCTGGTGCTGGCTTTAGCACTGGCGATCACCTATATCCAGCGCCGCTGAGGCGCGTTTACCGGAGTTGATAACAATGCAAAAAATAACACTCTCGCTGCTGGCCCTGAGCCTGCTGAACGCCAGCGCCGCCTTCGCGGATACCGTCACGCCGGTGCCTGCGGCTATCGCCAGTCATGATGGCCCGATCCGTATTGCGGTAATCCGCAATCTCGGCTCCGATGACAACACCACCCAGTTTGTTGCCGGTGCCATTCAGCAGGGTCGCCAGCTTGGCTTCAAGGTCAGCACCTTTCTCAGCAATGGCGACGATGCGCGCTTCCAGGATTTCGTGAATCAGGCGATCAGCCAGAAATATGACGGCATCGTGCTGTCGCACGGTAAAGCGCCCTACGCCAGCGGACTGGTGAAGCGCATTGCCGATGCAGGCATTAAGCTGTCGGTGTTTGATACGCCGGTGGATAGCCCGATCCCGGGCGTCACCGTCACCGCGCAGGATGACGCTTCACTGGCGCAGCTGTCGCTGGGCCAGCTCATCCATGATTTCAACGGCAAGGCGAACATCGTCAAGCTATGGGTTGCCGGTTTCCCGCCGATGGAACGCCGTCAGGTGGTGTATGAAAAACTGCTGAAAGAGAATCCGGGCATTCATCAGCTTGAGTCGATTGGTGCGGTTTCAACTGACGTTCAGGGCGACACCGCCAATAAAATTGGCGCGATTCTGGCGAAATACCCGAAAGGCAAAATCGACGCCATCTGGGGTGCCTGGGACGCCTTCAGCCAGGGCGCTTACAAAGCGCTGCAGGAGAATGGCCGTACCGAGATCAAGCTCTACAGCATTGATGTTTCGAACCAGGATTTGCAGCTGATGCGCGAGAAAAACAGCCCGTGGGTGCAGACGGTAGCGGTGGATCCTAAAACTATTGGCGCGGTGAATATGCGTCTGGTGGCGAAGAAAATTGCCGGTGAAGAGACGCCAGCGACTTATCAGTTTAAAGCGGCATCGATCTCTCAGCAGCAGCTTAACAGCCAGCCTGGCGCGGTGAACGTCGCGTCACTGAACAAGATCATTCCGGGCTGGGGCAGCAATGAGGATTTCGTTGCCCCGTGGTTTGCGACCCTGGCGGCGAAATATAAGAAGTAATCGGATGTCAGCCTTGCCGGTCGGTGAGGCTGACGGTTACAGACCCAGCAGCAGCTGACGCTCCAGCTGGGGATCCACCATAGTCACATGTAATCCCACCAGCCGCACGCCGCGCCCGGCACGACGCTCATCCCAGGTTTTACGGGCGATGGCAATCATGTCCTCTTTATTCAGCACCGGCCAGATATGCTCCTGGGTCGTCTGCTGAAAATCACTGAACTTCAGTTTGACGCCCTGTCGCGCCACCTGCTTGTCAGGTCGGATCTGCGTCAGCCGGCGTTCCAGTTCGGCGTAGAGAAAATCGATAATTTCCAGGCAGGCATCCCAGTCGCTGATATCTTCCGCCAGCGTCCGTTCAACCCCCAGCGATTTACGCTCGCGCTCAACGATCACGCTGCGGTCATCAATGCCATTGCTGCGCTCCCACAGCACCCGGCCAAACTTGCCAAAGCGCTTTAACAGCAGCGCTAAGTCCGCCTTCTGCACGTCGCCACAGGTCACCAGCCCCATCTCTTCCAGCTTTTTGGCCGAGACCTTGCCGACGCCAGGGATTTTCGCCAGCGGCAGGGTCAGCAGAAAACCGGACATCTCCGGCGGGGTAATCACGAACTGCCCGTCCGGCTTATTGAGGTCAGAGGCGATCTTCGCCAGAAATTTAATCGGGGCGATGCCCGCTGAGGCGGTAAGCCCGGTTTCACGGTAGATGGTGGCACGGATCGCCTGCGCCATCAGCGTGGCAGAGCCGTGACAGTGGGGGCTGTCGGTGACATCCAGGTAAGCTTCATCAAGGGAGAGCGGTTCAATCAGCGGCGTATAGCGGGTAAAGATGTCGCGGATCTGCGCGGAGGCTTCTTTATAGGCGTCAAAGCGTCCTGGCAGCAGACGCAGATGCGGGCATAACTTGAGGGCCATGCCGGTTGGCATCGCGCTGCGCACGCCAAATTTGCGCGCCGGATAGTTGGCGGTGCTGATCACGCCGCGACGTTCGCGGCTGCCACCAATGGCGATCGGGATGTCGCGCAGCTGGGGATTATCACGCATCTCCACCGCGGCATAGAAGCAGTCCATATCGACATGAATGATTTTACGCATACCCCCTCCGGCACTGGATAAGTATACAGTTGGCAGGGGTAACTGCAATATTTGTCGCGCTGACGATTAAAGTTTACAAATTTCTGGCCGAATATCCTTCAGTAAATCGCGAATTTGGCTGACGCCGTCTTGCTAAAAAAACAGACAATGTTTAATGTTGCGCTGCGGTAGCGGACAGTTCCGATAATGCAAACAGAGACGCACATTTTGCGTCATGTTCTCTTCACCTCAAGGTACACACAGCATGGGCAAAATCGCACTCCTGTTTGCGATGATTTTACTGCCAGCCCTCAGCATGGCAATGACACCCGAACCCGTCTCAACGGCACCGGTCAGCAAAGAATTAAAGAAGCAGTTACTTGGCACCCCGGTCTATATCCAGATCTTCAAGGAAGAACGCACGCTCGAACTCTACGGCAAAATCGGTAACGAATACCGCCTGCTGGACACCTACCGCATCTGTAACTTTTCTGGCGGCCTTGGCCCGAAACGCCGTGAAGGCGATTTCAAAAGCCCGGAAGGTTTTTACAACGTGAAGCTGAATCAGCTGAAGCCGGATAGCCGGTTTTATCGCGCGATCAACATCGGCTTTCCGAATCAGTACGATCGTAATCAGGGCTACAGCGGCAATTACCTGATGATTCATGGCGACTGTAAGTCGATTGGCTGCTATGCCATGACTAACGCCTATATGGATGAGATTTTTACCTATGTGAATGCCGCACTGCGTAACGGCCAGCAGGATATCAGCATCAGCATCTATCCATTCCGCATGACCGACAGCAATATGCAGCGTCACCGCTACTCCACCTATGCCAGTTTCTGGCAGCAGCTGCAGCCGGGATATGCTTACTTTGCCAAATATCATCAGCCGCCGATGGTTAATGTCGCCAGCGGTAAGTATGTGATGAACAGCAGCCCGGCACCGGTTTTAGCCAGTCCCGAAGCGGCTTCACGTTCATTCCTGGCGCTCTCCAAGGCAGAATAACGCCCATTCACCTGGCACGATCCGCTGCCAGGTTTCATTGGCCGTCAGTGGCTGCGTAGCAATCACCGTCACCACGTCATGCGGCGTGGTGTGCTGCTGAAAATCGACCTCCACATCCTGATCCAGTAACTGCGCCCGGCCAAAGGGTGCGCGACGGGTGATCCAGTAAAGATTGGTGGAGCAAAAGGCCATCAGATAACGGCCGTCTGACAGCAGCATGTTAAACACGCCCTTCTGCCGCAACGTGCCGGCAAGCTCCCCGATAAAACGGAATACCGCAGGCCAGTTGCCTGGCGTACGTGGATAGCGCGTCGCCAGCTGATGCAGGATCCAGCAGAACGCCTTCTCGCTGTCCGTTTCGCCTACTGGCCGGAATGTGCCGGTCTCCAGCTGCCGATAGCCCCTGAGCTGCCCGTTGTGCGCATAGGTCCAGTTACGGCCCCACAACTCACGGGTAAACGGGTGGGTATTTTCCAGCGACACCTGCCCGCGATTCGCCTGGCGGATGTGCGCCACCACCGAATGCGATTTGATCGGATACTCCTGCACCAGACGCGCAATCGGCGAGTTAAAGCTCGGCAGCGGATCTTTAAACGTACGACAACCTTTATCTTCGTAGAAGGTAATGCCCCAGCCATCTTTGTGAGGCCCGGTTCCGCCGCCACGCTGAACCAGACCGGTAAAGCTGAAACAGATATCCGTGGGAACATTGGCGCTCATCCCGAGCAATTCGCACATAGCCACCGCCTTAGAGTAAGCGGCCTCCCGTCAGGCGGGAGGCCAGCGCAGTTACTTCACCATCTCTTTTTCGATCAGCAGCATCAGGATGTGGATCACTTTAATGTGGATCTCCTGGATGCGATCGGCATAACCAAAGTGTGGCACCCGGATTTCAATGTCGGCACTGCCTGCCATCTTACCGCCATCTTTACCGGTCAGGGTGATCACTTTCATCCCCTGCGCACGGGCAGCTTCAATCGCTTTAATGATATTGGCAGAGTTACCGGAAGTTGAGAGGCCTAGCAGCACATCGCCCGGACGCCCTACCGCTTCCACATAGCGTGAAAAGACATAGTCATAACCAAAATCATTACTGACGCAGGAGAGATGGCTGACATCAGAGATGGCAATCGCCGGATAGCCAGGACGATTTTCGCGGTAGCGACCGGTCAGCTCTTCAGCGAAATGCATCGCATCGCAATGTGAACCGCCGTTACCGCAGGAAAGCACCTTGCCGCCCGCCTTAAAGCTGTCAGCCAGCAGCACCGCCGCACGCTGGATCGCATGGATATTGGCCTCGTCGCTGAGGAATTTATTCAGCGTATCAGCAGCTTCATTAAGCTCAGAGCGGATAATGTCCTGGTACATAGGGATGTCCTTTTTTAGGAGAGTTTAATCGCAGCAAGTTTAACGGAATGGCCGGTCAGCGCAAAGCGTCATGCCATGGCTGGCCAGGCAGTGGCGGTGATTATCGCTGCAGCAGGTGATGCAAAAATGGACCGAAATCGGTTTTTGTGAGGCAGGTTGTAATTGCGATGTAAACAAATTGATAAATCAACCCAACTGCTCTAAACCTCTCTACATAACAGGTCAGACCTCTTACTACTTGGAGCGGTTCATTATGATGGTTGTCTCGATACTTGCCACGGTGGCGCTGATTGGCGCCCTGTTCTACCACCGCCTGTCGTTGCGGCTCAGCAGCGCGATTCTGCTGCTGTGGACTGCTGCGATGGCTTTTGCTCACCTCTGGACGCCATGGTTACTGTTGCCGCTGGCGATCATCCTGCTGCCGTTCAACCTGCCGTCACTGCGCCGCAGCCTGTTTTCAAAGCCGATGTTTCAGCGCTTCCAGCAGGTGATGCCGCCGATGTCACGCACCGAAAAAGAAGCGATCGATGCGGGCACCACCTGGTGGGAAGGCGATCTGTTTCAGGGCAAACCAGACTGGCAGAAGCTGCACAACTATCCGCAGCCGCGCCTGACTGCCGACGAGCAGGCTTTTCTCAATGGTCCGGTTGAAGAAGCATGCCGCATGGCCAATGATTTCCAGATCACCCATGAGCTGGCCGATATGCCGCCGGAACTCTGGGCTTATCTGAAAGAGCATCGTTTCTTCGCGATGATTATCAAAAAAGAGTATGGCGGACTCGATTTCTCCGCCTATGCGCAGGCCTGCGTGCTGCAAAAACTGTCGGGCGTCTCCGGGATTCTGGCGATTACCGTAGGCGTGCCTAACTCATTAGGTCCGGGCGAACTGCTGCAACACTACGGCACTGAAGAGCAGAAAAATCACTATTTACCCCGGCTGGCACGCGGCGATGAGATCCCCTGCTTTGCGCTGACCAGTCCGGAAGCGGGCTCAGATGCCGGAGCCATCCCCGATACCGGCGTGGTCTGCATAGGCGAGTGGCAGGGTCAGCAGGTGCTGGGCATGCGGCTGACCTGGAACAAGCGTTATATTACGCTGGCGCCGATCGCCACCGTGCTGGGGCTGGCATTTAAACTCTCCGATCCGGATCATCTGCTCAGCGATAACGAAAATCCTGGCATTACCTGTGCGCTGATCCCGACCAACACGCCCGGCGTGGAGATAGGTCATCGCCACTTCCCGCTTAACGTGCCGTTCCAGAACGGGCCGACACGCGGCAATAATATCTTTGTGCCGATTGATTATATTATCGGCGGCCCACAAATGGCCGGTCAGGGCTGGCGGATGCTGGTGGAGTGTCTGTCTGTGGGTCGCGGCATTACGCTGCCATCGAACTCAACCGGCAGCCTGAAAAGTGTGGCGCTGGCGACAGGCGCCTATGCCCATATCCGTCGTCAGTTCCGCGTCTCAATCGGTAAGATGGAAGGGATTGAAGAGCCGCTGGCGCGCATTGCCGGTAACGCCTACGTGATGGATGCGGCGGCCACGCTGATTACGGCCGGTATTATGCAGGGTGAAAAACCGGCAGTGCTGTCGGCGATTGTGAAATATCACTGCACCCATCGCGGTCAGCGCGCCATTATCGACGCCATGGATATTGCCGGCGGTAAAGGCATTATGCTGGGTAACAGCAACTTCCTGGCCCGCGCCTATCAGGGTGCGCCCATCGCCATCACGGTGGAAGGCGCTAATATTCTGACCCGCAGCATGATTATCTTCGGACAGGGTGCGATTCGCTGCCATCCTTACGTACTGCAGGAGATGGCGGCAGCAGCCAGCAACGATGTTAACGCGTTTGATCAGGCGCTGTTCAGCCACATCGGTCATGTCGGCAGCAGCACCATGCGCAGCCTGTGGCTGGGCTTAACCGCCGGACGCACCAGCGCCACCCCGACCCGCGATGGCACCCGTCGTTACTATCAGCATCTGAACCGCATCAGTGCCAACCTGGCGTTGCTCTCTGATGTGTCGATGGCGGTGCTGGGCGGCAGCCTGAAACGTCGTGAGCGTATTTCGGCGCGTCTGGGCGATGTGCTGAGCCAGCTCTATCTCGCCTCGGCGACGCTGAAACGCTATGACGATGAAGGCCGCAACGAAGCCGATCTGCCGCTGGTGCACTGGGGCGTGCAGGATGCGTTACATCAGGCGGAAGTCGCGATGGACGATCTGCTGCGTAACTTCCCGAACCGTCTGGTCGCGGGCGCATTGCGGATGACTATTTTTGCAGGCGGTCATCACTGCCCTGCTCCGTCTGACCGTCTGGACCATCAGCTGGCAAAACTGCTGCAACAGCCGTCAGCTACCCGCAGCCGTCTGGGCCGTGGCATGTACCTGACGCCCAGCGAGCACAACCCTGCCGGTCAGCTGGAACAGGCGTTGCAGGATGTGATGGCGGCAGAAGTGATCCATGACAGGCTGTGCAAACAGACGAAGCAGCACCTCTCCTTTACCCGGCTGGATGCGCTGGCGAAGCGCGCGCTGGAGCAGGGCTGGATTGATGCTAAAGAGGCTGAAGTGTTGCAGCGTGCTGAGGCCAGCCGCCTGCGTTCGATTAACGTCGATGAGTTTGAGGCGGATGCGCTGGCAGTGCCGGTGCCAGAGAAAGCCCCTCAGGCTGCGTCGCGGGCGAGTGAGGCAGCATAGGGTTAGCGTTAGCCTGCATCACCGGCGCAGGAACAGGGTCAGAAGAGGAAAGCGTCCCGCGTCAGGACAACGCGGGCCGAGCGAGCCAGGGATGGCTTTAGCGACTTTCCGATCTGCCCCTGTTTCCGGCGCGGGCACACTCTTACAGCCAGCCTTTGATTTACCTGAAAGCCGACATCACGTCGGCTTTTTTTATCCCGCCTGACGGATGCGGGCAATCAGCGCATCCACATCTTCTACATGATCGGCCGCCAGAATCAGCGTGCGTCCCAGATTAATTGCATTACGGATGCAGTCGGTACGCATCGCCGGATCGGCAATCAGCTTCATATCCGCCACGTGTGACATCCCCACCGTGCGGCGAATTAGTTCGGTGCCGCAGTAACCAATGGTATCAGCCCATACTTTACGCAGAAACGCCTCCGCATAGCCTGGATAAGCCAGCGCCTCATCACGGGTTTTCTCAGCCGCCAGTGCCAGAAAGCCCGAGGCAAAGGTGGTCCAGAGGGTGTGCACATCGCTGAGACGCTGCTCGCGTGCATCGGCGGCCTCACGCGGTGGCAGCAGACCCGGCACGCCGCAGTAGTTAATCAGCAGGTTGCCGATGGCGGTGCCGACATCAAAACCGATAGGGCCAAAATAACCAAATTCCGCATCAATCGCTTTCAGGCTGCCATCAGCAACGAAAATCGATCCGCTGTGAATATCACCATGCAGCAGCGCTTCAGCGTGGGCAAAGAAACGATGCTTGAGACCGCCCACCGCAATGCGCAGTGCATCGTCATTACGCAGGCTGGCGACCAGCGGTTCAAGCGCTTCGGGATAGCTATTGCGCTCATGGTCGGTATAGGGATCGTTAAAGAAAAGATCTTCGGTGATTTCACACATTTCCGGATTAATAAAACGCGCCACTTCCGCTTTTTTCTGGTGCGGATGCAGGATGAAATCGGAGGTATGAAACAGGGTTTGTGCCAGATAGTCGCCTAACTGCTGAGCCGCTTCCGGGTAGTAAGCGCCCTTCACCAGCTCGCCGCGCCAGATGCGATGACTGGAGAGATCTTCCATTACCATCACCGCCAGCTCCGCATCGTAATGGGTGATCTTCACCGTGTGCTGCGGACAATATTTGTAGTGTTCGACCAGGGTCTGCGCTTCCAGCCGCGCCCGATCCAGCGTCAGCGGCCACGACTCACCCACACAGCGCACATAGGGCAGCGCCTGCTTGACCACCACCCGGCTGTTGCCCTGATCGTCATAAATTTTAAACACCAGGTTGAGGTTGCCATCACCAATCTCTTCTGCGCTGCTCAGCGCGGCAGGATTGTCCACGCCGCCAAATTGTCGGGCATATTCCACAGCATCAGCAGCAGTAAAGGTACGGTATTGCGACATTGCCTGTTCCTCATCAATCGAAGGGGGATAACCTGGGTGTAATAAGCCGTTCAGACGTCTATACATCCGTTCAGCATGTTGGCACAATAGGTATCATTAACGCAACATGGATTTCACCCACAATGCAGACACTTCAAACCACCAGCTTACAGGTTCGTGACAATCAGCTCTGGATTCTGGATCAGCAGGCACTGCCGCAGCAAAAGAACTGGCTGTCCGCGCACAGCGTGCCCCAGCTGATTGAACATATTCATGCGCTGCGGGTGCGCGGTGCGCCGCTGATCGGCCTTTCCGCCTCGCTGCTGCTGGCGTTGCTGGCAGAACAGGGGCAGACGCGCGCTGAACTGGCGCAGGCACTGGAGACCCTGCGCGCCGCCCGCCCTACCGCTGTCAATCTGATGAACAATCTGGACCGGATGAAACTGGCGCTGGCGCAGCCGGACTTTGCCCCCGCGCTGGCAGAAGAAGCCTGGCGGCTGGTGCAGGAAGATAAGCAGCTGTGTGACGCCATTGCTGACGCGGGTTGTACGCGGGTGGAACCCGGCAGCCAGCTGCTGACCCACTGTAATACCGGCGGACTGGCCACCGCCGGTGTGGGCACCGCCCTTGGCGTGATTGCCCGCGCCCATCAGCAGGGGCTGATTAAGAATGTCTGGGTTGATGAAACCCGTCCGCTATTACAGGGCGGCCGGTTAACCGCCTGGGAGCTGGGTGAGCTGGCGATTCCTTACACCCTGATTACCGATTCCATGGCCGCCAGCCTGATGGCCCGTGGAGAGGTCGATGCCGTATGGGTAGGCGCTGACCGCATTGCCGCCAACGGCGATGTGGCGAATAAAATCGGCACCTACAGCCTGGCGGTGCTGGCCCATTATCATCAGATTCCGTTTTACGTGGCGGCCCCGCATACCACGCTGGATCGCAGCTGTCCGGACGGCGCAGCGATTCCTATTGAGCAGCGCGCCGCCAGTGAAGTGACGGGCGTTGCCGGCAGTTTTGGCAGCGTGCAGTGGGCGCCGGAAGCGGCGAAGGTCTATAACCCGGCGTTTGATGTCACGCCCGCCACCCTGATCAGCGGCTGGGTACTGGACACCGGGGTAGTCACGCCTTACCAGGTTCAGGGTGGCATTTTCCAGCCACAATAACGGTCTGCAAGGCGTTTGCCGCTCACGGTAAACGCCTTGCGAAAACAACGGGCGGTTTACGCCAGACGCGGATAGGCATCCGCAATCTTATCGCCGGTAAAGTTCGCTACCCAGCCTTCCTGATTATCGAAAATACGGATAGCCGTGAAGTGCGGTGACGATCCCATATCAAACCAGTGTGGTGTTCCCGCTGGTACCGAGATCAGATCGTTTTTTTCGCAGAGGATCTGCAGGATCTCGCCATCCAGGTGCAGACAAAAGAGTCCGGCCCCCTCAACAAAGAAACGCACCTCATCTTCGCCGTGTGTATGTTCAGAGAGAAACTTCTCGCGCAGCACGGTTTTCTGGGGATTATCGGCGCGCATGCTGATCACATCCCAGCTCTGATAGCCCTTCTCTGCCACCAGCCGATCGATCGCATGCTGATAGGCGTTGATCACCGTTTCGGGATCCGGATTTTCACCCAGATCGCGATCGGCTTCCCAGCGCTCAAAACGGACGCCTTTGGTGCTCAGGCGTTCACGAATCTCTTCCGCGTCAGTGCTGTGCCACACCGGCTGGCTGGCTTCGCGGTCGGTAAAAATAGTCAGTGCGCTCATCCTAAATTGACTCCGGGTTAATCTGGGAAAAATCCGTCACCTGACGATGGCGGCTCTCGCCGTCCGCATCGCCACGCAGTAGTTGCAGCGTCTGCCAGCCCGCCTCAGCGGCGGCATCCAGCTCCTGATGAATATCGGAGAGAAACAGCAGCTGCTCCGCTGGCTGACCAATTTCAGCGGCGATAGCGCGATAGGCTGCGACTTCGCGTTTGGCACCCACGTGCGTATCAAAATAGCCGCTGAAGAGGTCAGTAATATCACCTTCGTCGCTGTAGCCAAATAACAATTTCTGCGCCGCAACCGAGCCGGAGGAATATACATACAGTTCAATGCCCTGCGCCTTCCAGCGGCTCAGTGCTGGCAGGACGTCAGGATAGAGATGGCCGGTAAAACTGCCGTTAACATAGCCATCGCGCCAGATCATGCCCTGCAGCGCTTTCAGGCCGGTTGATTTACGATCCTGGTCCATAAACCCCAGCAGAATCTCTGTCACCGCATCCAGGTCGGCCTGCGGCTGACCGGCCTCCTCACGTACCGACTGCAGCGCTGCGGCGACCTCGGGCTGATGCGCATTTTCACGCAAAAAACTCGCCAGATGCTGGCGGGCGTAGGGAAACAGGATGTTATGTACAAAACGGATATCGCTCGTGGTGCCTTCGATATCAGTAACAATGGCGCGAATCATGCTCTCTCCAGCAGGCGACGTTGACGTTCACATTCAAATAAAAATTCCAGACCTTCCAGATGACGGCGTGCTTCGCTGACATCCCGGCCCCAGCAGGTTAAGCCGTGACCGCGCAGCAGAAAGCCGTAACGCAGCGGAAAGCGGGCGGCGTAATCTTCAATTTCTGACGCCAGCGCCGCAATGTCCTGGCTGTTGTCGAACACAGGAATGGCGAGCGTATCCAGATGGGTGTGCTGGCCGCTTAACGATTTTTGCATCTCATAGCCGTGCAGCAGCAGCGCCGCGCCCTGCTCCACCCGCGACAGAACAGTCGCATTCACGGTGTGGGTATGCAGCACCGCGCCCGCCTCGGGAAAGAGTCGATAGATCATCGTGTGCAGACCGGTTTCTGCCGACGGCTTACGGCCAGAGAGCGACTGGCTGGTGGCAATATCGACCTCGATAAAGTCATCCCGCGTCAGCGTGCCTTTATCTTTGCCCGATTCACTCAGCAGGCAGACATGTTCATCGCGGCGCACCGACATATTTCCGCCGGTGGCCGGTGCCCAGCCTTTCGCGCCAATCCAGTGACAGGCGGCGACCAGCTGATCTAATGGAAGACTCTGCGACATAAAAGTTCCTTGCGGTGAAATGTGATCTCGGGTGGCTCAGCCCAGATAACGATAATGGCTATAAAATTACAACAGGTTGAAAATCTTAAACAGTTAGCAAACGTGCCCGACTGCTGAACCATACTCTCCGGGTCCTGCCAGATGATCCGCATCTCAGCAAGGCGGCAAGCGCTTATCGCCGGGAGCTGACACTCGTCAGTGACCGGGGTAAGTAAGTGCAGCCAACGCCGCTGACGCCCGGAGCATGACGCATGTAAATGCTAAATGATCCGCATCTCAGTAAGGCAGCAAGTGCGCGCATCCCCGGGAGCTGACACTTGTCAGTGACCGGGGTAAGCAAACGAAGCTAACGAAGCTGAGGTGTGGAGCATGACGCATTTAGCCATCTAAGCGTCTTGATTGCCAAATACTATCATCCTGTTTATAGTGGCACAAACACCGGGTGACACCGCATCAATCTTCGCGCTTAAGGCCTGACATCATGACGCAGCACAACCTGATCCCCGAGAGTAAACTCCCTTTGCTCGGCACCACCATTTTCAGCCAGATGAGTGCGCTGGCGCAGCAGCATAACGCCATCAATCTCTCTCAGGGCTTTCCCGATTTTAGCGGCCCGGATTATCTGCAGCAGCGGTTGGCGTATCACGTCAGCCAGGGCGCGAACCAGTATGCACCGATGACCGGTGCGCTGCCGTTACGTGAGGCGATAGCAGAGAAAACCGCGCGGCTCTATGACTATCGTCCTGATGTCGAAACGGAGATTACGGTGACGGCAGGCGCAACCGAAGCGCTCTATGCGGCGATTACCGCGCTGGTGCGGCCAGGCGATGAAGTGATCTGCTTTGATCCCAGCTACGACAGCTATGCGCCTGCGGTAGAGTTGTCGGGCGGCGTGATGAAACGCATTACGCTGCAGCCGCCCGCTTTCCGTGTGGACTGGCAGGCGTTTGCTGCGCTGCTGAGTGATAAAACCCGGCTGGTGATCCTGAATACGCCGCACAATCCTTCCGCCACCGTCTGGCAGCAGCAGGATTTCGCCGCGCTGTGGCAGGCGATTGCTGCGCGGCCGGTCTATGTGCTGAGCGACGAAGTCTATGAGCACATCTGCTTCGATCAGGCAGGCCACGCCAGCGTGCTGGCACATCCCGAACTGCGCCAGCGTGCTATCGCGGTGTCGTCGTTTGGTAAGACCTTCCATATGACCGGCTGGAAAGTGGGCTACTGCATTGCCCCTGCCGCGATCAGCGCTGAACTGCGCAAGGTGCATCAGTATCTGACCTTCTCGGTGAATACGCCGGCGCAGCTGGCGATTGCCGATATGCTGCGTGAGCATCCGGAGCACTATCTTGAGCTGCCAGCGTTTTATCGCGACCGCCGCGATCGGCTGGCAACGGCGCTAAGCAGCAGCCGCTTTAAGGTGCTTCCCTGCGAAGGTACCTACTTTTTGCTGGTCGATTACAGCGCCGTCTCCGATCTGGATGATGTCAGTTTCTGCCAGTGGCTGACCCGCGAAGTGGGCGTTGCCGCGATTCCTCTGTCGGTGTTCTGCGCCGATGCCTTTCCTCATAAACTGATCCGCCTCTGTTTTGCCAAACAGCCGGCGACATTAGATGCCGCCGCGGAGCGCTTATGTCAGCTTTAAAAATCACGTTACTGCAGGAGACGCTGAGCTGGATGGATGGCGAGGCCAACCTGCGCCATTTTGACGAGCAACTGGATGGACTCACCGGGCGCGATCTGATTTTACTGCCGGAGATGTTTACCACCGGCTTTGCAATGGAAGCGGCGAAAAGCTCGCTGCCTCAGGCCCAGGTGGTGGAGTGGCTGCATCAGCATGCACGTCGCAACGATGCCCTGGTCGGCGGCAGTGCGGCGATTCAGACCGAACACGGCGCGGTAAACCGCTTTCTGCTGGTGGAGCCGGACGGCACGCTGCATCAGTATGACAAGCGCCACCTGTTCCGCATGGCGGACGAGCATCACCACTATCTGCCTGGCGAACAGCGTCAGGTGTTTGAGTGGCGCGGCTGGCGCATCCTGCCGCAAATCTGTTACGACCTGCGTTTCCCGGTCTTCTCGCGCAACCGCAACGATTACGATCTGGCGCTCTATGTCGCCAACTGGCCTGCACCGCGTGCACTGCACTGGCAGGCACTGCTGCTGGCGCGGGCAATTGAGAATCAGGCTTATGTAGCAGGCTGTAACCGCGTCGGCAGTGACGGCAATCAGCATGAATACAGCGGCGACAGCCAGATTATTTCACCGCAGGGCGAGATCCTCAGTGGGGCTGAGCCGCACCAGCGCGCCAGGCTGGACGCAGAGCTGTCGCTGGACGCACTGAATGCTTATCGCGAGCGCTTCCCGGCCTGGCAGGATGCGGATCGCTTTTCGCTGTGAATGGCGGGCGGGAAGTCAGACCGCCCATTAACTGCCGCGATAGGTTGACCACGACCAGGGCGAAATCAGAAACGGCAGATGAAAATGACTGCCCGCTTCGGCAATCATAAAATCGATCTGCGCGCTGACGTAGAGTGCATCCCGACCAGCGGCGGCAAAATAGTCGCCGATTTCTGCCGTTAAACGGTAGTGGCCCGGCGTCAGCGGCTCGGGCGTCAGATCTTTCAGACGCCCGTCGCTGTCGGTTTCACCCTGTGAAATCGGAAACCACCCTTCCGGGCTGTTCTGCTCAAGTGAAATCGCTACACCGCTGGCCGGTTTGCCCAGCGCCGTGTCCAGAATATGGGTGGTAACAGTACTCATTGAATCGTCTCCTTCAGGCGTAACAGGGTAATTTCACGCAGCTGATCCAGCGCCTCCTGCTGCTCGGCAGGATCGCTATTCTGCAACCGACGCTCCAACTCTGCCAGCATCTGCTCGCCGCTGCG
This sequence comes from Pantoea sp. CFSAN033090, assembly GCF_001264395.1. NCBI lineage: Bacteria > Pseudomonadati > Pseudomonadota > Gammaproteobacteria > Enterobacterales > Erwiniaceae > Pantoea > Pantoea sp. CFSAN033090. Next base: position 37,454 of record NZ_LGYX01000028.1, read on the forward strand.
CCCTGTGGCGCGAATCAGAAACACCCGGCCAAAACGCGTTTCATACGCCTGATTCCCCTGCTGCATTGCCTGCTGCAAAGCGCTGTCGGCCTGCTGCATGGCGGACTGCTCTCCCCGTGAAAGTGCCGCTTCTTTATCCGCACCGTTCGCGCGTTCGCCAATGCGGGGATGCGCCGACAGTGCGGCCTCCAGCTCAGGCCGCTGCCACTGGCGGGCCAGCGCATCGGCGGTTGCCCGTAGCGCATCCAGGGTGTCAAAAGGCCGCGCCGCCACCAGCGACTGCTGCCAGTGCGGAATGGCAACACAATGCCGGATGGCCGCCTGCGCCTCATCAGCCGACAGCTGATTAAATGCGGCTAATTCCATGTTCAGCTCCGTTCAGCAATCAGCGAGACCGCCTGTAAATAAGCCTGCAGCGCGGGCGCCACATCAGCCACCGCCACGGACTCTGCCGGATGGTGGCTGATACCGCGATGGTTACGCACAAATAGCATGCCGACCGGCCAGCGTTCAGCGATAGCGATGGCGTCGTGCCCCGCACCGCTCGGCAGTGACAGGCTGCGCCCCTGCACCGTTTCCACCGCATGACTCAGCGCCTGTTGCAGCGCGGAGTCACAGGCGGTGGCACCGATGCGATAATATTCGTTCGACTCAAAGCGGAGTCCACGCCGCAGCGCAATCGCCTCCGCCTGGGTTAACAGACTGGAGAGCAGTGTCTCCAGTGGGTTATCCAGCGGACCGCGCACGTCCAGCGACAGCGATACCTCGCCAGGGATTACATTGACCGCTCCCGGCGCGCAGTTAATCGTACCGACGGTAGCCACCAGTTGAGGATCCTGCTCACGGGTGGTCTGCTCAATAAACACCATCCACTCGGCAGCGGCAGCCAGCGCATCTTTGCGGTGGGTCATCGGCACCGTGCCCGCATGGCCCGCTTCACCGGTGAAACGGCAGTTGAGGCGGCGCGCACCGTTGATGGCCGTGACCACACCGAGCGCCAGATCCTCCTGCTCCAGGCAGGGGCCCTGCTCGATGTGCAGCTCAAGATAACCGACGATATCCTCAACCCGCCGCGCCGCAGATGCGATCCTGTCGCTGTCGAGCCCGACATCCGCCATCGCCTGCGCCACGGTAATGCCGTTGCCGTCAGGATGCGTCACCCAGCTTTGCGGCCAGCTGCCGGTAATGCCACGACTGCCGAGCAGCGTAATGCCAAAACGGGTGCCCTCTTCGTCACCAAAGCCAATGACTTCAATCGCCAGCGGTAAGCGGCGCTGATTTTCGTTAAGCCACTGTACGGTTTCAATGGCGCTGAGCACGCCCAGCATGCCGTCATAGCGACCGGCGTTGCGCACCGTGTCGAGATGCGAACCAAGCAATAACGCGGGTGCACCCGCTTCTGCCGCCTCGTAGCGCCCACAGATATTGCCCACTTCATCCTGCCACACCTGCATCCCCGCCGCCTGCATCCACTCACCGACACAGGCATTGGCGCGCAGATGTTCGGGTGAGAGGTAGACGCGGGTCAGCCCCTCGGCCGTTTCGCTGATCGCCGCCAGCGCATCGCAGCGCGCCATAACGCGCTGTGCAGCGGCCTGGGCTTCGCTGGCGCTCATCATCATGCGTGGCTCCCGTAGTGATCCCAGGCGGCCTGCGCCGCGGCACCCTGCGGCGTGCGATAGCCGACATAGGTCAGCACCGTTTCCAGCGCGGAGAGAGTCTGCATCACGCAATCTTTACGCGCGTTGTAGCCCATGGTGCCAATGCGCCACACCTTGCCATGCAGCGGGCCAAACGAGGTGCCAATCTCAATGCCGAAATCTTCCAGCATCAGCTTGCGCACCTGATCGCCGTTTACGCCAGACGGGATCATCACGCCCAGCACGTTGTTCATTTTGTGTTTCAGGTCGCCGAAGGTCTCCAGCCCCATCCCCTGAATGCCTTTGAGTAATGCTTCACCGTGCAGCTTGTGGCGGGCGATGCCGTTGTCCAGCCCCTCCTGCAGGATCAGCCGGGCGCACTCGCGCGCGCCAAAAAGCGCACTGGTCGCTTCGGTATGGTGGTTGAGCCGCTCCGGCCCCCAGTAATCCATGATCATGCCGAGATCAAAATAGTTGGAGTAGATCATCTCCTCTTCGCCATCCTGATGCGCCTCGGTGCGGATCCCCTGCTCTACGCATTTGCGTTTGCGGATCACCGCTTCCATCTCTGCGCTCAGCGTGATCGGCGAGGTACCCGATGGACCGCCCAGGCATTTCTGCATCCCCGCGGATACGGCATCAAGCCCCCAGGCGTCCGTTTCCAGCGCGTTACCCGCCAGCGACGCGGTGGCATCGGTGTAGAACAGCACGCCATACTGTTTGCAGATCGCACCCAGTTGCTCAAGCGGCTGCAGCATGGTGGTTGAGGTGTCGCCCTGTACGGTCAGCAGCAGGCGCGGCCGCACTTTTTTGATCGCATCTTCAATCTGGTCGGGAGTAAAGACTTCGCCCCACGGCACTTCAATGGTGTGCACTTCCGCCCGACAGCGGCGGGCAATTTCGCACAGCAGATGACCAAAGCGGCCAAACACCGGTACCAGCACTTTGTCGCCAGGCCGGATCGATGACAGCAGAATCGATTCGATACCGGCGCGGGAGGTGCCGTCAATCAGCAGTGTCCAGCGGTTCTCTGTGCGAAACACGCCGCGATAGAGCGCCATCACTTCATTCATGTAGTGGGTCATCGCGGGATCGTACTGCCCCAGCAGCTGACTCGACATGGCGCGCAGCACACGTGGATCGGCATTGATCGGTCCAGGCCCCATCAGCAGACGCTGTGGCGGGTTAAGTTGCGGGTAGTGATTGATATCCATCGTAATTTCCTTTTTCAGAATCAGAGGCGAACCGAAGAGATAAACTGCTTCAGCTCCGGTGACTGCGGCTGAGCGAACAGCGTCTTACTGTCGCCCTGCTCCCATACGCGCCCCTGATGCATAAAGACCACACGATCGCCCACATCGCGGGCGAAGCTCATTTCATGCGTGACGAGGATCAGCGTCATTCCTTCTGACGCCAGCTGCTCCAGAACTTTGAGCACTTCGCCCACCAGCTCGGGATCGAGCGCGGAGGTGATCTCATCACAGAGTAAAACTTTCGGCGTCATCGCCAGTGCACGGGCGATCGCCACGCGCTGCTGCTGACCGCCGGAGAGGCTGGCAGGATAGTAGTTGAGACGCTCGCCCAGCCCGACCTTCTCCAGCATCTGCGCCGCCAGCGCCCGGCACTCGGCCTCGCTTTTTTTCAGCACCCGGTGCGGCGCCAGCATCACGTTCTCCAGTGCCGTCATGTGCGGGAACAGGTTGAAGCTCTGAAACACCATCCCGACCGAGCGGCTGATTTCACGCGCCTGCGAGTCGCGATCGGTAATCGTCATACCGCCGAGCTTGATGCTGCCCTCCTGATAGCCTTCCAGCCCGTTCATGCAGCGCAGCAGCGTGCTTTTGCCCGATCCGCTGCGACCGATGATTGAGATCACCTCGCCCATGTCGATATCCAGATCCACGCCTTTCAACACATGGTTGTCGCCGTAATATTTTTGCACCTGATTAATGGTGATGAGCGGCATTGAATTTTTTCTCCAGATACTGGCTGTAGCGAGACAGCGGATAACACATCAGGAAGTAGCCCAGCGCCACCAGCCCAAAGACTTTAAACGGCTGATAGGTCACGTTGTTCAGAATGGTGCCCGCCTTGGTCAGCTCGATGAACCCGATAATTGACGCCAGCGCGGTGCCCTTGATCACCTGGACAGCAAACCCCACCGTCGGGGCAATACCGATGCGGATCGCCTGCGGCGCAATGACCCGCCACAGCGTCTGACCAAAGGTCAGGCCGAGACAGCGCGACGCTTCCCACTGGCCTTTTGGCAGGGCGCGGATGCTGCCGTACCAGATATCGACCAGAAAGGCGCTGGTGTAGAAGGTCAGCGCCAGCGAGGCCGCCGTCCAGGGTGCAACATCAATGCCGAACAGGCCGACGCCGAAAAACGCCAGGAACAGCTGCATCAGCAGCGGCGTGCCCTGAAACAGCGCGGTGTAACCGCGTACCAGGCGCGTTAACCATTTGCGTTGCAGCAGGCGCATAAACAGCAGCGGCAGCGTCACCAGCGTGCCGCCGACAAAGGCCACCAGCGACAGCAACAGGGTCCAGCGTGCCGCCAGCAGCAGGTTGCGCAGGATGTCCCAGTCGGTAAAGGTCGTCATCATGATGGCTGCACTCCAAACCATTTACGGCCAATCGCCAGCAGCAGATGGCGCATCGCAATCGACAACGCCAGGTAGATCAGCGTGGTCACCAGATAGACCTCAAAACTTAAGAAGGTGCGCGACTGGATCAGGTTGGCGGCGAAGGTCAGCTCCTCGTAGGAGACCTGCGACACCACCGACGAACCCAGCATCACGATGATGCACTGGCTTACCAGCGCCGGATAAATGCGCTGCAGCGCGGGCGGCAAGACCACCCGCAGAAACGTCTGGCTGCGGGTTAATCCCAGCACTCGTCCCGCTTCCCACTGCCCTTTGGGTGTCACCTGTATTCCGGCACGAATGATCTCGGTGCTATACGCCCCGAGGTTGATCAGCATCGCCAGCAGCGCCGCCTCGCCAGCAGTGAGTTTCAGCCCCAGCGCAGGCAGACCGAAAACGATAAAGAACAGTTGCACCACAAACGGCGTGTTGCGGATCAGCTCGACATAGATGCCCCACAGGCGGCTCATCCAGCTGGGTCTGCCACTGCGCAGCGCCGCGCCCGCAATGCCGAGCGCCACACCACCGGTAGTCGCCAGCACCGTCAGCTGAATGGTGACCCAAAGACCGGAGAGCAGCTCCGGCCAGTAGGGCCACAGGGCGGGAAAGTTAAGTTGCCCGGTCATGAATCTTTCCTCAGGCGCCGAGGTTGGCGGGCAGCGGCGCTTTCAGCCACTCTTCTGACAGTTTATTCAGGGTGCCATCTTTGATGCCCTGCTCAATCAGCGCATTCACTTTCGCTTTCAGTGCCGGCTGATCTTTCTTCAGGCCGATATAGCAGGGAGAATCTTTCAGCATAAACTGCGCCACCGGCGCTTTAGCCGGATTCTGACGGGCAATGGCGGCGACCACCAGGTTGCCGGTCGCCACATACTGCACCTGACCGGAGAGATACGCAGACAAGGTAGTGTTGTTATCTTCGTAGCGTTTCACCTGTGCATCTTTCGGCGCAACGTCACTGAGCACCATGTCCTCTACTGCACCACGTGTTACGCCAATCGATTTGCCGCTCAGGGCAGACGCCGCTTTGATTTCATCGCCTTTCGGCCCGAATACGCCCAGGAAGAACGGCGCATAGGCGCGGGTGAAGTCGATCACTTTTTCCCGCTCGGCATTTTTACCCATGCTGGAGATGACCAGGTCGACCTTGTCGGTTTGCAGATAAGGCACGCGGTTGGCACTGCTGACCGGCACCAGCTGCAACTTAAGTTTCATCTGCTTTGCCAGGTATCTGGCCGTGTCGATGTCATACCCCTGCGGCTGCAGATCGGTGCCAACCGAGCCAAACGGCGGGAAATCCTGCGGCACGGCGATGCGAATGACGCCGCGTTTCTGGATGTCCTGCAGTTGATCGGCCAGCGCGCTTCCTGCTTGTGCCATCAGTAATGCCGCTGTCGCAACCGCCATCAAAACTTTTTTCATTATGCACCCCGGTGAGATTAACGTGAAACAAAAGATTCTTTGAGATGAAATCTGCAACTAATGTGCCAATCCGGACGGCCACAGAAAAAGGGTTAAGCGGCAAAGCATTCAGCTGAAATCTGGCGTAATCGGGACGACTACGCCGGGGGAAGGTCTGTTCTGAAATGGGGCAAAGCACCAAAATGGTGCCTGTTAGCGGTGCTCCAGCTCGTCAAACTGCTGGTAAAGGTCGGCGATCTGATGAATGCGCTGGCGTCCCTGTGCCAGCATTTCATGCAGCAGTGCATTGGCAATCAGGTTAACCAGACTCATGGCGGAGCCATAACTGTCGAAGGCGGAAACGCTGTCCAGCGGCGTACAGAGCTGCCAGCGCGCCAGCGCAATCACCGTCTGCGCCTGCGGCTCACACAGCGCCAGCAGCGGGATACCGGCAGCCTGCAACTGCTGCATCAGCGGGCGAATGATGCGGGGACGACGACGGAAGGCCATCACGACCACCATATCCTCCGGCGTAATATCCACCAGCTCCTCAGCCAGCGTCTGGCCCGGCTGCGGCAGGATATGTACCTGCGAACGCGCCTGCACCAGCTGCTGTCGCAGATGCAGTGCCACCGGATAGGCGTTGCGCATGCCGATGATAAAGACGCGTTTTGCCTGCGCCAGCTGCTGGATAACCTCATTAAAGTGTCGGGCATCCAGACTGTTCACCCACTGCGTCAGGTTAGCCATTTCCTGCTTGTAGTGTCGCGCCAGCAGCGTATTGCCCTGCACCGCATCCCGGTTGTCGGTCAGCGGCATGCCGCTCTGGCGCAGGATGCGTAACTCATCACGCATATCCTTATATTTCTCATAGCCCAGACGCTTAAACAGCCGGCTGACCGTGGCTTTCGACACGCCACTGAGCCGCGCCAGCTCGGCACTGTTGTAGCTGATCAGGTCATCGAAGTGGTCAAACACGAAGTCGGCAATGCGCTGCTCCTGCGGAGAGAGCTGGGAATAGTGACTCCTGAGTCGTTCATCAAGCTGTTTCATACCCCGTCCTGTAACTTTTGTTTCAGCAGAAGCTAGCACAATTTGCGCCAGGTTAAGCGGCGCATTGTCAGCTCAGGGTGAAAACTGGAACAGCTCTTGCTTTGTTATCGGTTCTGTCACCCGGATAACGAGAAAAAGATGATTCAAAGCAATATGGCCCCGCAGGGGATGGCGGTGACGCCACACCATCTGGCGAGTGAAAGCGCGCTCGCGGTTCTGCGTGATGGCGGTAATGCCATTGAAGCGATGGTGGCCGCTGCCGCGACCATCGCCGTGGTCTACCCGCATATGAATGGACTGGGCGGTGATGGTTTCTGGCTGATTCTGCCGCCCGGCGGCGATCCTGTCGCTATCGACGCCAGTGGCGCAGCCGGTTCGCTGGCTCATCACGATTTCTACGCCGATCACCCTAAGATTCCGCATCGCGGGCCGAAAGCGGCGCTGACCGTGGCCGGTACGGTCAGCGGCTGGCAGGAGGCACTGAATCTCTCGGCTGAGATGGGCACCCCGCCGCTGCCGCTGACACGTCTGCTGCGCGATGCGATTCGCTACGCCGCCGACGGTATTCCGGTGACTGCCTCACAGAGCGCCGCCACCGCGACGTTCCGCAGTGAATTGCAGCATCAGCCCGGCTTCAGCGCCACCTTTATGCCTGACGGCAACGTGCCGCAGCCAGGCAGCCGTTTTACCCAGCCCGCCCTGGCAAACACCCTGAGCCAGCTTACTGAAGAGGGACTCGACAGCTTTTATCGCGGCCCGCTGGCTCACCATATGGCCGATGAGATGGCCACGCTGGGCATGCCGGTGACGCTGGCCGATCTGCAGCAGCATCGCGCCCGCCGCACGACGCCGCTGCATCTCTCCCACAGCGAAGGTGACATCTGGAATATCACCCCGCCAACGCAGGGCATGGTGTCGCTGGCGATCCTGGGCATCACCGATCGGCTGGAGATGGCGGAGGCTGACGATGCGCAGACGGTGCACCGTATCGTGGAAGCCACCAAAAAAGCGTTTGCACTGCGCGACAAACACATCACCGATCCGCGTCACGTCACGGAAGATTTGCAGGCGCTGCTGGACAGCGATCACCTTGCCACACTCGCCAGCCAGATCACCGATGGAGAGGCGGCGGCATGGGGAAACGGACGCGGGCCGGGCGATACGGTCTGGATGGGCGTGATGGACAGCAGCGGCCTGGCCGTCTCCTTTATTCAGAGCATTTATCACGAATTTGGCAGTGGTGTGGTGCTGCCCGGCACGGGTATCACCTGGCAGAACCGCGGCGCCGCTTTCAGCCTTGATCCTGACCATCTGCTGGCCCTGGCACCCGGTAAGCAACCGTTTCATACCCTGAATCCTGCCGCCGCACGGCTGAAAGATGGCCGGACGCTGGTGTATGGCGCGATGGGTGGGGATGGACAGCCGCAGACTCAGGCGGCGATTTTTACCCGCCATGTGATTCAGGGCTTGCCGTTACAACAGGCGGTCAGTGCGCCGCGCTGGCTGCTGGGCCGGACCTGGGGGCAATCATCAGACTCGCTGAAACTGGAAGGTCGTTTTGACGACGAAACGGTATTGATGCTGCGTCTGTGGGGACATGAGGTGGAGCTGCTGCCGGACTTCAGCGAATCCGTAGGCCATGCGGGCGCCATTGTGCGCCACAGCAACGGCATGTTTGAGGGCGCAAGCGATCCACGCAGTAACGGCAGCGCCGCCGGTTTTTAACAGGAGCGAATCATGAATCAACACGACTGGGCCAGCTACATCGGCCATATGGAGCAGATACTGCAACTTGAACTGGATGACGCCCGCCGCGCTGAACTGCTGATCCAGCTGTCGCGTATCGCGGAGATGGCCGCGCCGCTGATGGCGTTTCCGCTGGATGACCGGCTTGAAGTGGCAGGAGTATACCAGGCATGAGATTAGGTGACGTTTCGATTCAGACCCTGCAGCGGGCGATTCAGCAGGGTGAAATCAGTGCGCTGGAAGTGGCAAAGCGCACGCTGCAGGCGGTTGAGCAGCACAATCCGGCGCTGAATGCCTGGACGGAAGTGACCGGGCCGCGCATGTTAAAAGAAGCTAGTGCGATTGATGCGCAGCGGCAGCGCGGCGAAACCCTGCCACCGCTGGCGGGCATCCCGTATGCGGTAAAAAACCTGTTTGATGTGGCGGGTCACACTACCCTGGCCGGTGCCAGCCTGTTCAGCGACCGGCCGGCGGCACGTGCAGATGCGTTTGCTGTCGATAAACTGCGTCGCTCTGGTGCGCTGCTGTCTGGCATGCTGAACATGGATGCCTACGCGTATGGTTTTACCACCGAAAACAGCCACTACGGCGCGACGCACAATCCGCGCGATCTCAGCCGCGTGGCTGGCGGCTCGTCAGGCGGTTCGGCGGCTGCCGTGGCCGCCGGTCTGGTCCACTTTTCACTGGGCACCGACACCAACGGCTCGATTCGGGTGCCCGCGTCGCTGTGCGGTATTTTTGGTCTTAAGCCGACCTTTGGCCGGTTGTCACGCAGCGGCAGCCATCCGTTTGTCGCCAGCCTCGATCACATCGGTCCTCTGGCGCGGCGGGTTGAAGACCTGGCGCTGGTATATGATCTGTTGCAGGGCGCAGACCACACCGATGCGTTTCAGGCCGATCGCCCGCTGGCCGCGACGCTACCGGGGCTGTCACAGGGCAGCGAAGGCTTGCGCTGCGGCGTACTGGGTGGCTTTTTTGCCCGCTGGTGCGATGAGGATGCCCGCGCTGCCGTCGCGGTGATCGCGGCAGCACTTGATGCACAGGAAGAGGTGCTGATGTCAGACGCTGAGCTGGCACGCTCGGCGGCGTTTATCATGACCGCGGCAGAAGGCGGCAATCACTATCTGCCCGCCCTGCGCCAGACGCCTGAGCAGTTTGAACCCAATTCACGCGAGCGTCTGCTGGCCGGTGCCATGATGCCAGGTGCCTGGTACGTGCAGGCGCAGCGTTTCCGCCGCCATTTCCAGCAGCAGGTGTTGCCGCTTTTTGATCGGTTTGATGTGCTGATAGCGCCGGCGACACCCTGCAGCGCGATCACCATCGGTCAGCAGACCCTGTCGATTCAGGGGGAATCGCTGCCCGCTAAGGCGAGCATGGGTATGCTGACGCAGCCGATCTCCTTCCTGGGATTGCCGGTCTGTACCGTGCCGCTGGCGACCCGAAGCGGTCTGCCGATTGGATTACAGCTTATCGCCCGTCCATTTAATGAAGAGGCGGTGTTACGTGCCGCCTGGGCACTGGAACAACGCGGCATTACGATACCGCAAATCAATATGGCTGGAGCCTGATGAGCAGAGAGATTAATTTACCGCAGGTAGTCACCGAGGTGACGGCGCAGTTTTACCGCTACGAGCAGGCGCTGGTCAGCAATGACGTGGCCGAACTGGATGCGTTGTTCTGGCACGACCCGCGAACCGTGCGCCTCGGCGCGGGTGAGAATCTGTATGGCATTGATGAGATTCGTGCCTTCCGCGCCGCGCGTCCTTCAGCCGGGCTGAACCGGACGCTGCGAAACACCGTGATCACCACCTTTGGCGAGGATTATGCGGTTTGCAGCACCGAATTTACCCGCACCGGCAGCGATAAAATTGGCCGTCAGCAGCAGACCTGGGTACGTATGCCCCACGGCTGGTGCATCGTGGCGGCGCAGGTCAGCCTGATGAGCTGACATCGTCCGGCGCTTCGCCCGATCAACGCGGGCCGAGCGCCGGAACCGGCTTAAGGTGCCGGGTGCGTGTTGATCCAGTGGTCAGCGATCTGCTGACGGGTGCAGATCCAGACATCCTCATGCTGCTGGATGTGATCGAGAAAATTCTGCAGCGCGCGGAATTTGCCAGGACGACCCAGCAGGCGGCAATGCATACCGATCGACATCATCTTCGGTGCGGTTTCGCCCTCTTCATACAGCACATCGAAGCTGTCGCGCAGATAGGTAAAGAACTGTTCCGCGGTATTAAATCCCTGCGGCGAGGCAAAGCGCATGTCATTGCACTCCAGGGTATAGGGGATAATCAGGTGCGGTTTAACCGTTCCATCCTGACAGGTGACCTGGGTCCAGAAAGGCAGATCGTCGCCGTAGTAGTCACTGTCATAGCTAAAACCGCCCTGCTCCACCACCAGCCGCCGGGTATTCGGGCTGTCGCGGCCGGTGTACCAGCCGGTCGGCGCTTTACCAAACAGATCAACCAGCACATCGACCGCCTGCTGCATATGCTGGCGTTCGGTTTTTGCATCCATGCCCTGATAGTGGATCCAGCGCCAGCCGTGACTGACCACATCGTAGTCAGCCTGTTTAATCGCTTCGACGACTTCCGGATGACGCGCCAGCGCCATCGCCACGCCGAAAACCGTTAACGGCAGACCGCGTTTCTGGAATTCGTTGTGGATACGCCAGAAACCGGCGCGTGAGCCGTACTCATACAGCGACTCCATCGACATGTGGCGATCGGGATAGCTGGCTGCCCCGATGATGTCGGAGAGGAACTGCTCTGAGCCGGTGTCGCCGTGCAGCACGCTGTTTTCTGCGCCCTCTTCGTAGTTCAGAACAAACTGCACCGCCACACGGGCGTTGTTGGGCCAGGCGGCGTGCGGCGGATGAGCGCCATAACCGATTAAATCGCGCGGATAGTTTTTGTTAAAGCTGTACTCTTTCTTCTCTGCAGCGTCAGTCATCACTCCACCTGTTTTGATTCGGGAAAGTTCCGTTAGTTTAGATGCTGAAACGCACCTGAGAGAGGTTTCTGCAAAGGCCAGGCCAGATCACCATGTTTGCTGGTGCCAAAACCAAGCGCCACCAGCGACTCCACCATCTTCACCGCCGCGCTGACGCCATCGATCACCGGCAGGCCGAGCTCACGGGTCAGCTCCCCGGCCAGCGTCGCCATTCCGCCACAGCCCAGCACAATCGCCCCGCTGCCATCTTCCCGTTTAGCCTGAATGCAGCGCTGCCGCACTTTTTCCTGCGCCAGGCCGCTGCCATCTTCCAGCGCCAGTACCGGCAGATCGATGGCATGCAGTGCGGCACAGTGATGGGTAAAGCCATACTGCTGCAGCAGATGACGCGCAATCACCAGGGTGCGCGGCAGCGTGGTGACAATGGAGAAACGCGTCGCCAGCAGCGTGGCGGTATGCATCGCCGCTTCCGCGATGCCGATCACCGGTCCGCTGGCCAGTTCGCGTGCCGCCAGCAAACCCGGATCGCCAAAGCAGGCAATGACGTGGCCGCTGACGCCCTGCGCTCTGCCCAGTTTAATCTGCTCCAGCACGCCGATGGCGGCGATCGCCTCATCGAAATGCCCTTCAATGGAGGGCACACCCTGCGACGGCGAAACAGCCAGAATTTCGGTGCCCGGTGCGGCGACCGCACGCGCGGCCTGACCGATAGTTTCGGTCATCGCCAGGCTGGTATTAGGGTTAATAACCTGAATCAGGCTCATGAGGCCGCTCCAGAGCCTGCGGCAAACAGTCGGGAAAAGTCGGGCAGCGTTTCCCCGCTGCGCTCGAAGTGCAGGCTGGAGACGATGTGCTCGAAGTGATGCTGTAGCGCCTGCGTCAGCGGCTGCAGCGCACGCGCGCGCAGTAACTGAAGCAGATTCGCATGATCGTCACAGCGGCAGCCACGCTGCCAGGGTGCGCCATAGGCGGCGATCACCAGTGATGAGCGCTGCGTCAGGCTGGTCACCATGCCGGTGAGCACCTGATTCCCGGAGATCGCCTGTAACTGAATATGAAAGGCCGCTGACAGCCGGATGGCTGCCGGGCCATCATGATCGGCGTGCGCCTGGTTCTCCTGCGCGATGAGCTGCTCCAGCGCCACCAGATGCGGGGGCTGCAGATGGGCCAGGACCGCTGGCAGATTAGCGCACTCCATTAAACTGCGGGTTGAGAAGATATCCCGCGCCTCTTCAACGCCGGGTGTGGAGACCTGCGCACCACGTTTGGGCGTCAGAGTGACCATTTGCACCGCCGCGAGGCGTTGCAGCACTTTGCGGATGCCGGTGCGGCTCACGCCAAAGACCCCGGAAAGGGCCTCTTCCGGCAGTTTACTGCCCGGCGGCAGCTGATGCTCAACAATGGCGTTCATCAACGCCTGGTAAATCCCTTCATCTTTATCCTGCAGCCTGGTGGCGTCTCGCTGTCCTGTTTTACTCGTCATTACCCGCTCCGGTCGCTTGCTGTACGCCACATATCGTATACGTGAAAAATAAATATTGTATACAAGAAAAGAGATCTGGCCTGGATCCTGCAATACCGCTTTACCAGATTATTCATTCCACTCTCGGGTAGAGGAGCAGGTTTCATGCCAAATCAATCAACGGTGGCCAGCACGGCCTCTGAAGCCAACGCCCGTTACAGCCCACGACTCTGTAACGACGACCTGGCACCGACTCGCGATCAGAACTGGTCGTGGTACAACATTTTTTCTTTCTGGATGTCGGATGTGCACAGCATGGGCGGCTATGTGGTGGCCGCCAGCTTCTTCACGCTGGGATTAGCCAGCTGGCAGGTGCTGCTCTGCCTGCTGGCGGGGATCTGCATCGTGCAGATCTGTGCGAATCTGGTGGCGAAACCGAGCCAGATGGCGGGCGTCCCCTATGCGGTGATCTGCCGTCAGGCGTTTGGGGTGTTTGGTGCCAATATCCCGGCAGTGATACGCGGTCTGATCGCGTTCGCCTGGTATGGCATCCAGACCTATCTGGCGGCGAATGCGCTGATGCTGGTGCTGCTGAAGTTCGCGCCGTCGCTGACGTCGATGACCGTGCCGCACTGGCTTGGTCTGTCGCTGCTGGGCTGGTGCTGCTTCGGCATTATGTGGTTACTGCAGGCGATGGTGTTCTGGCATGGCATGAACGCCATCAAACGGTTTATTGATGTCGCCGGACCGGCGGTCTATGTGGTGATGGTGGCGCTGGCGGGCTGGATTGTATACAAGACCGGCTTCGATGGGATCTCGTTTACTCTCGCCAGCAAATCGCTGACCGCAGGCGAGCAGACGTGGCAGATGATTACGGCGACGGCGCTGGTGGTCTCTTACTTCTCCGGGCCGCTGCTGAACTTCGGTGACTTCTCACGCTACGGCAAAAGCATGTCAGAGATCCGTCGCGGCAACCGCTGGGGACTGCCGTTTAACTTTCTGCTGTTCTCGGTGGTGACCGTAGTGATTGTGTCGGGCACCCAGTCGCTGTTTGGCAAAATGATTACCGATCCCATCGAAACCGTAAGCATGGTCGGCAACGATCTGGCGGTCGCGATTGGATTGCTGACCATGATTACCGCCACCATCGGTATCAATATCGTGGCGAACTTCGTCTCGCCCGCTTTTGACTTCTCCAACTGTTCACCGCAGAAAATCAGTTTCCGTACCGGCGGGATGATCGCTGCGGTGGGGTCGGTGCTGTTAACGCCGTGGAATCTGTTCCAGTCTCCTGAGCTGATTCACTATACGCTGGATGTGCTGGGATCGTTTATCGGGCCGCTGTTCGGGATTCTGCTGACCGATTTCTATCTGATTAAACGTGGACGTATCTCGGTCGACGATCTTTTTAACGATACGCCAGCAGGCCGTTACTGGTATCGCGGTGGCTTTAACCCTAAAGCGATTGGCGCACTGCTGCCATCGGTGGCGATTTGCCTGGTGATTAGCTTTATCCCTTCCCTGCATCAGGTGGCGAATTTCAGCTGGTTTATTGGCGCCGGTCTGGCGGCAGGCTGCTATCGCTTTATCGCCCGTGAAGATCGTGAGGCGGAGGATGGTGCCCGCTGGCAAGGCGAGGTGATGCCGCAGAAGAACCAGGCCACCGCTGAATAGCAGACAGCAAAAAGCCGATTCATTTCTGAATCGGCTTTTTTAAAGAGATTGGCGGAACGGACGGGGCTCGAACCCGCGACCCCCTGCGTGACAGGCAGGTATTCTAACCAACTGAACTACCGCTCCGCGCTTTGTTCCCCGTCGGGAACGAGGCGCATAGTAATGGCAGCCTGTTGCGACGTCAACGCTTTTTCCAGGCGAACAAATCGTTTGCTGTTTTTTTCAGCTTGCCGTTGATTTTATCCACAAAAATGCGTAATTCAGCCGCGCCACAGGCAGCTGCCACCCTTTTTCATCACCAGATCCAGACGTGACTCATGGGCAACCACTTCTTCATCGCTGGCCGTGACCACTCGCAGTGCAGAGGTGGGACGCACGATGCGCTGGATGCTCTCTCCCTGCGCCTGTCGGGCGCTTTCACTTTCCGATAAAAAGGAGAGTGAAGTCTGTCCGCCGGTCATCGTCAGGAAGACTTCAGCCAGAATCTCGGCATCGAGCAGTGCGCCGTGCAGGGTTCGTTTGCTGTTGTCTATTTCGTAACGCGAGCAAAGCGCATCAAGGCTGTTGCGCTTGCCGGGAAACATACGGCGCGCCAGCGCCAGACTGTCGGTGATTTTGCAGAAAGTTTCGGTTTTCTCAATGCCGCGGTTCAGCTTTGCAAACTCGTAGTCCATAAAGCCGATATCAAACGGGGCATTATGGATCACTAATTCAGCACCGCGAATGTAGTCGAGAAACTCATCGGCAATCTCGCTGAATGCAGGCTTGTCGGCCAGGAACTCATCGGCAATGCCGTGTACGCCAAAGGCTTCGGGATCGACCAGCCGATCGGGCTTGAGATACATATGAAAATTGTTACCGGTCAGGCGACGGTTAATCACCTCTACCGCACCAATCTCAATGATGCGGTGCCCCTCATAATGTACCCCGATCATGTTCATGCCGGTGGTTTCAGTATCGAGAACGATCTGGCGGTTATTTGCAGTGCTCATAAGACCCGTTTTATGTCAGACTTAGCGTTTTTGAGAGGAAGTCTACCAGAGATGCGCAAACAGGTAGAAATATTCACCGATGGATCCTGTCTTGGAAATCCCGGCCCCGGCGGTTATGGGGCGATTTTACGCTACGGTCAGCATGAGAAAACCTTCAGCGCGGGCTATCACCTTACCACCAATAACCGGATGGAGCTGATGGCGGCGATTGTCTCACTGGAAGCGCTGACTCAGCCGTGCGATGTGGTGCTCAGTACCGACAGTCAGTATGTGCGTCAGGGAATTACCAGCTGGATCCATAACTGGAAAAAGCGTGGCTGGAAAACCGCCGACAAAAAGCCGGTGAAGAATGTCGATCTCTGGCAGCGTCTCGACTTAGCACTCAGCACCCATAAGATTCAGTGGGAGTGGGTTAAAGGCCATGCCGGACATCCGGAAAATGAGCGCTGCGACGTGCTGGCCCGCAGCGCAGCTGAAAATCCCGCTTTTGAGGATATCGGTTATAAAACCGAATCCTGATCCTCTGCCTGCCGGAACTGGCGTGTGGCATTGACCGTCTGGCGGATCTTGCTGGTGCTCATACTCTTCTTAGCCCGGGTCGGCAGCAGCGGGAAGGTGCGTTTACGTGCCACCACAATATTCAGACAGCCCAGCGCCGGTAAGTGGGCGCTGATCAGTTTTCCGCCCTGCCGATGCCACGGCAGCACCTGAAAGCGGGTGCGATAGACCACCTCATAATTCAACAGTCCCAGCCAGTCGACTAACCGCACCTGGCTGAACATCCGTCCGCTCCAGGGGGCTTTGCGGTTCAGGCCCGGCACCATCTTACTCACGCCGAGCAGACTGAATGGATTGAAGCCGCTGATAATCATCCAGCCATCATCAATTAACACCCTATCTACTTCACGTAACACCCGGTGAGGATCCTGGCTCCAGGCGAGCGTATGGGCCAGCAAACAGGCATCGATCGACTTCGACTCAAACGGCAGTTGCATCGGGTCAGCCAGCACCTGTAACAGCTCACCTTCCCTGCCAACATTGACCTGATGTGAAATAGCACAGTTTTCGGTGTTGATTTCTGCGCTGAGGTTGCCAAGCTTAAGCATATGAAAGCCATAAAGCTTTCCAAGGTAAGGCTGAAGCTGCTGCGTTAGCGCGTCGCGGAAATAATCTCCCCACGGCATATCGCGCCATGACAGCGGTGCGTTCAGAATCTGGCGTGATTTAGCGGGCTTCATGCTTTACGCTCTTCCTTTTCCTACGACCTGCGAGAGGTGATGATGAATCTTACCAGTATTCCTGCGTTGCAGGACAACTACATCTGGACGCTGACTGATGATGAGGGTAAATGCCTGATTGTCGATCCCGGCGAAGCCCAACCGGTGTTAGAAAAAATGGCCTCCAACGGCTGGCAGCCGGTCGCTATTCTGCTGACTCACCACCATAACGACCACACGGGCGGAGTGAAAACACTGTGCGAGCATTTCCCTCAGCTTGAGGTCTATGGTCCCCAGGAAACTGCGGCTAAAGGGGCCAGAACCATAGTCAGCGAAGGCGATAAGGTCACGGTACTGGGCCTGACGTTTGAGGTGATCCACACCCCTGGTCACACTTTAGGACATATCTCATATTACAGCTCACCTTATCTTTTCTGTGGTGACACACTCTTTTCGGGCGGCTGCGGACGCCTTTTTGAGGGCACGGCAGAGCAGATGTATGATTCCTTTCAAAAGCTTAACCAGCTTCCAGGTGAGACATTAGTCTGCTGCGCACATGAATATACTTTATCCAATCTGAAGTTTGCTGCGGCTATTCTGCCCCATGACCCACAAATAACGGCCGAATATCAGAAAATTAAGGACTTACGCGCTGAAAATGGCATTAGTTTGCCCACAAAACTGGCGCACGAACGGACAATAAATTTATTTCTTCGCACGCAAGACGTTGATTTACAAAGGGCATTAAACGTTAACGTTACTGATGAACCCGTATGGCGTTCATTTGCCGTTCTACGCGAGAAGAAAGACGCTTTTTGATTTTTCGGGTTGTGTTGTGAAAAGTCGTCACGTATAGTTGCTCGTCTTTTAAGCGAACTATTGACACACACATGAAGGCTAAAGCGATCTTACTCGCCTCAGTCTTGCTGGTAGGATGTCAGGCGTCCAGGAACGATGCCAATATCCCGGTACAGCATGCACAGAGTCTGTCTTCAGCTGGTCAAGGTGAAAATGGAAAGTACGGAGACGAGTTTTTGTCGCCGCGATGGCAGGAAGATGGAACTGGCCTCGCAGCAGACGCAGATCTCTGGAGTTTCATTAGTGACGAGTTGAAGATGGGGATTCCGGAAAACCCGGCAATCCGCGAACAAAAAAGTAAATTTTTAAAAAATAAGAGCTATCTCCACGATGTAACATTACGGGCAGAGCCGTACATGTACTGGATAGTCGAGCAGATACAGAAACGTAAAATGCCGATGGAACTGGTACTGCTACCCATAGTGGAGAGCGCTTTTGACCCCCGGGCAACTTCATCCGCCAATGCCGCTGGTATCTGGCAGATTGTTGCTGCAACAGGTCGAAACTATGGTTTGAAACAGAACCAGTATTACGATGGGCGACGCGATGTGGTCGCATCCACGAAAGTTGCGCTGGATATGATGCAGCGTCTTAACACCATGTTTGACGGCGACTGGTTATTAACCATCGCAGCGTACAACAGTGGTGAAGGACGTGTACTCAAAGCGATAAAGCAGAACAAGGCGCGCGGTAAGCCGACTGACTTCTGGCATTTATCGCTGCCACGTGAAACGACCGTGTATGTGCCTAAAATGTTAGCTCTGAGTGAACTGCTCAAAAATAACAAGCGTTACGGTATCAAACTGCCGACACCTAATGAAAGTCGTGCTCTGGCGCGAGTGGAAGTGGGTCAGCAGATACAGCTGACGCAGGCTGCCGAAATGGCGGGTATGTCGCTCACGAAACTGAAGAGCTTCAATACCGGTTACAAAGGCGGCGCAACAGCGCCAAACGGCCCACACTATATTATGGTGCCGAAGTCGAACGTCGCGAAACTGCGTAACTCACTGGCTTCCGGTGACATCGCAGCGGTACAGCCTACTCAGCTTGCGAAAGCCAGTGCGAGTGGCGGGTACAAAGTGCGACGGGGTGATACGCTCTCTGGTATCGCCTCAAAACTTGGCGTTAGCGTCTCGACACTGAAGCAGGATAACAACCTGCGCGGTGCTGATATCCGACCTGGTCAGACTCTGACCATTGGTTCGAATGGCACCCGACTGGCTGATAACGGCAACAGCATCACCTATCGTGTTCGTAAGGGTGATTCTCTTGACAGTATTGCCCGTCATCACGGCGTCAATATCAAAGACGTGATGCGCTGGAACAGTGTGCTGGACAGTGCGAAAGATATTCAACCCGGCGATAACTTAACGCTGTTTGTGAATAATAACGCAACACCTGATACCTGATACGTTGAAAAGGCTGACATTTGTCAGCCTTTTTCTTTTATTCATCCGCCACCGTTTACTCATCTGCCGGACTTCCCTCCCCTTTGCAGGCTCGCTTAATGCACCGGACTAGCTTCCTGAACTGAACTCCACCAGTAAGGGGTTATGGTCGGACGCGCGCGTCACCAGTACGGATGCCTCACTCACCCTGAGATCGCGATAGAAGACGAAATCCAGCGGGCGGCCAAAGGCTTTACGGCGGTGATCGGCAGTGAACATGACCTCTTCCAGCTTCATTCGCTGTGCAAAACGGTAGAGGGCATTGATGCGCTGACGGCTCCAGGCATTGAAATCCCCGGCCATAATCACCGGCCCCTGGTGATGCATGATCTGCTCCCCGATTGGCCCCAGCTGTTTACTGTAGACGTCTACGCCCAGGCTGAAATTTACCGCATGGATGTTCACGACCATCAGCATTTCACCCGTGGGCAGCGGATACGCCGTGACCAGTGCCGATTTTGACAGCCTCAGCAGAGGCTCACGCTCACGCAACGGGCAGCAATAGACCGGGTGCGCAGAGGCGAGCGTCATCACCCCAGAGGGATGCTGAGGCAGCACAAAGGCAGGTACCTGATCGGCAGCGAGATAATTACTGGTGGCAAACTCCACCAGTTCTGGTGTGGTCTGCGCTTCCTGCAGTAATACCAGGTGCGCATCTTTACCAAATCCTTCCAGTACCGACATCCAGTCTGCGCGTTGCTGCTTAAAGATGTTCCACACCAGAACTTTGAGGTTTGGGTGCGCGGGCAAGGGGGCGCCGGGTGGCAGTGCCTGACCGAGATGGAGCATCGCGCCAGGTGGAAAGATCTGTTCCACTGGTTGTCCTGCTACATATCGCATTGCATAAGTTTTTTTGCGCACTTTCCCGCCTGGCTGATGATTCAAAATACAGTTAACACCTGTCTGTTATAGGGATTTTAGACCGGGGTTTCAATGGATGCAGGTGAATGTCAGAATTCATCACCTTTTCCAGAATAAAGCAGCCCTTTTAAGTTCGCTAAGCAAAACGAGGCAGATCAGGCGGTGACATCCCCGATGTCATCGTTAACGGCTCCTGTACTGGTTATAACAGCATTATCAGTCATAAACTGGCTTAATGGCCATGTGACTGCAGGGAGGAAGAATGAAGGCATCTTCTGATGAACTAAAAGTGTTTGTCAGCGTTGTAGAAAGTGGAAGTTTCAGTCGCGCTGCTGAACAGCTGAAAATGGCTAACTCTGCCGTCAGCAGGACAGTTAAAAAGCTGGAGAGCAAGCTGGGTATTGCCCTGCTGACTCGCACAACACGGCAGCTGGCGCTTACTCAGGAGGGCGAACGCTATTTTCGCCATGTTCAACGTTTTTTGCAGGAGATGACCACGGCAGAAAGCGATTTGATCGAGAGTTTACAGGCGCCTAAAGGACTACTGCGCGTTGATGCCGCGACGCCGGTGATTCTGCATTTGCTGATGCCGATGATTAAACCTTTTCGTCTGCGCTATCCTGACGTGACTCTTTCTTTGATCTCCTCAGAGAGTTTTATCAATCTGATTGAGCGGAAAGTGGATATCGCCATTCGCGCCGGCAATCTGACCGACTCAACGCTGCGCGCCCGGCTGCTGTTCAGGAGCTTTCGCAAGATGGTTGCTTCCCCCGCCTATCTCCGAGAGCATGGCACACCGCAAACGGTGGCTGAGCTGGATAACCACCACTGTCTTGGCTTTGATGATTCCCCACGACTCAATCGCTGGCCCGTCTCCCGTGAAAGCGGCGAACTCTATGATATTAGCTGGGCTATCTCCTCTAACAGCGGAGAGACGATTAAGCAGCTCTGTCTTACCGGTAATGGTATTGCCTGCCTGTCGGACTATATGATCGATCGTGAAGTTGCTGAGGGAAAACTGGTGGAAGTGTTGGCCGATCAGCGTCTGCCGGTCGAGATGCCCTTCCATGCTGTTTACTACAGTGATATTGGCGTAAGCCAGCGTGTGCGCGCTTTTATCGATTTTCTGAGTGAGTGGACAGCTGACCAGCCGTGGCGTACCTGAAGTCTACAGGGGCAGGCCTGATCGGGGTCTGCCCGCACACAATTTGGAAGGGGTGGGATCGATTGCGCGATTATCGCTTCAGATTCAAAGAATTAGCGATCGTTAAAATGATCCGGGAGATCGAAGAGAATCAGCGCGGTGTATTTTTCCGTGTTGAATTTGCTGCAATGGAAAAAGCCCTGACCGTTAAGTCAGGGCTTTCCAATTAAGTGGCGGAACGGACGGGGCTC